>NZ_RZTB01000029.1:0-64863 GCF_003997735.1 Mesorhizobium sp. M7A.F.Ca.MR.148.00.0.0
GGAACACCCCTCATCCGTCGCCTTCGGCGACACCTTCTCCCACAAGGGGAGAAGGAAGAAACTGCACTACGGCCTCCTGAACCCGGTCGGGCCGCCATAGAGATAACCGATGCGATCAACCGCGTCCTTCAGCCCTTCGCGCGACACCAGCATGGTGTGGCCGTTGGCATGGATCATCGTGTCGGCGTCGGTCATGACGGCGACATGGCCCTTCCAGAACACCAGATCGCCGCGTCGCAACCCGGAGAAATCAGATCCTGGTTCCAGCGGCTCGCCAAGTGTCGCCGCCTGCATGTCGGAATCGCGCAGCACGTCTCTGCCGGCCATTCGCATCGCCAGTTGCACCAGGCCCGAACAGTCGATGCCGAAACCGGAAGTGCCACCCCAGAGATAGGGCGTGCCGAGAAACGCCTCGGCAACTGCGACATAGTCGGGGGCAGCTTCACTGAGCGGCCGCAGATGAACTGCAATCAGCGTCTCCCCGGAAGGCAGGACCGCATAGTGCGTACCGCGTGTCTCGGCAGCCTCGGTCACTGTCACCGTCGATCCCATCGACAATTGTCCGGCGATTGGAAAGCGCAGATCCGGCCCGGGGTAGAGGAAGGTGCGCGGCACGCAGACGATGTGCGTCGGCGCATGGTCCCGTTTGCCCAGCATCGTGTCGGCGACGTAGCCGACATAGCCGTCGCGTTCGGCCTGGACCCAGGCCCAGCCCTCAGCGACATCGAAGACCAGGACATCGTCGCCGAACAGCGCTTGCGTGTTGACACCGGCGTCCGGCCGCGGCGCCTTGCGCATATCGGCCACTGACGCGGTGACCCGCGCCGGCCGGCCGGCGACGAAGCGCTCGGCGGTGACCTCGCCCTTCAGCCTTGCATCGGCGAGGTCGGAGCGAAAAGCGTGAAGGCGGGCATCCCTGGCAGTCAAATCGAACACTCTGTTGAAAAGGTAATGCGCTCACATCGGCAGTTCGAGCGCCTTGGCGATGATACCATCGCCGAAGCGCTCGACAAAGAGCGCGCCCTCGACCGTGCGCCTGATCAGAACATTGCGCTTGTCGAGTTCGTCGCGATGGCGCGACACAAGTTTCAAAGCGCCCATCGTGTCGAGGGCGCGGGTGATCACCGGCTTGGTGACATTGAGGCGCGCGGCGAGCCCGCGCACGGTATGTGGCGGCGGATCGAGATAGATGGTGAACAGGATCGCCGTCTGGCGCATGGTCAGATCGGGCGCGTCGTCGCGCACCTGTGACAGCATCACTTGCTGCCACAGTCGCAAGGCCTGGCTCGGGCGCATAGCAATCGACATCGCGCCAGCATGACGGCAAATTGTTTCGGTTCCGTTTCAGTCGAGGCAATTTTGCCGGCTCTGCCTGCAACCGTCAGCCGTAGCGTTTCGCGATGATCCGCTCTAGGGCGCGGATGCCTTGTGCCTCGCCGCCGGCGGGGCCATGCGGGCGATCGGCCGGGTTCCAGGCGAAGATATCGAAATGCGCCCAGCCCGCGGTCTTTTCGACGAAGCGTTTCAGGAACAGCGCCGCCGTGATCGAGCCGGCGAAACCGTCTGATGTGACATTGTTGATGTCGGCGATCTTCGACGACAATTTTGCATCGTAGGGCCGCCACAGCGGCATGCGCCACAGCGGATCCTCGACCGCGACGGAAGCCGCCGCAAGATCGGATGCCAGCGCTTCGTCACTTGTGTAGAACGGCGGCAGATCGGGGCCGAGCGCGACGCGGGCAGCCCCGGTCAGCGTCGCCATGTCGACCAGAAGCTGCGGCTCCTCCTCGTCGGCCAGCGCCAGCGCATCGGCCAGCACCAGCCGCCCCTCGGCATCCGTATTGCCGATCTCGACAGTGATGCCCTTGCGGCTCGCAAGCACATCTCCGGGCCGGAAGGCGTTGCCGGCAATCGAATTCTCAACCGCGGGAATGAGCACGCGCAGCCGCACATTCAGCCCGGCAGCCATGATCATCGAGGCGAGGCCAAGGACATTGGCAGCACCGCCCATGTCCTTTTTCATCAGCAGCATGCCGGACGATGGCTTGATGTCGAGACCGCCCGTGTCGAAGCAGACGCCCTTGCCGACCAGTGTCACCTTCGGCGCCCCTTGCTGCCCCCATCGCATATCGATCAGGCGCGGTGCGCCGGCCGACGCACGGCCGACAGCATGGATCATCGGGAAATTCCGGTCGAGGAGATCGTCACCCTTGACCACCGAGACTTCGGCCTTGTGCCTGGCGGCCAGGGTCCGCACCGCCTGCTCCAAATCTTCCGGACCCATGTCGCTGGTCGGCGTGTTGACCAGATCTCGTGTGAGGAAGACGCCATCGGCGATGCGGCCTACGCGCCCGGCATCGACCCCGGCCGGCAGGCCGAAGCGCAGCGCCTTGCCTGACTTCTTGCCGTAACGGGTGAAGACATAGCCGCCGAGCAGCAGCGCGGTCGCCGCGAGGTCCGGCTCGGCCGGCGCCGAGGCGAAATGCCAGTCGCCTTCCGGCAAGGCTTTCGACAGCGCGCCAAAGGCGAGCGCGCCTTCGCCATCGCCGATACCAAACAAGGCGCCGCCGAGCGCCCCGTTTTCGCCGGGTACGACCAGCGTCCTGCCTGCCTCGCCGGAAAAGCCGTTGGCCCTGGCCCAGGCGACAGCGGCCGGCGCAAGGCCGGCCGCGTCCAGACCGTCCCTGGCGACCAGATGGACCGGCAGCGCGCCCGGCAATGTCTTCCTGACGAGTTCGACAGGCATGCGATGTTCTCCGTGTGAGTCGCCGTTCTTAACCGTCCGTTAGGGTTAACAGAATATTTCTGCGGGAGGGAAGACGGCCACGCAATGGCCGCGCATGAATGGAGGCTTAGGTGGCCATGCCGACCAACCGCAGGATCAACGCCAGGGGAAAACGGCTCATCACCACGGCCCTTGTGCTGGCGCTGGCGGCGGGCGTCGCCGGCTGCGGAACCGACAAGCTCTCCACCGGCTCTATCGCACGCACCAGCGGCAAACCGCTGGAAAGCATGTCGGCCGGGGAACTGCACAATGCCACCGGCGCACTCGGCCAATCCTACGCGAAGAACCCCAACGACAAGCGGATCGCGACGAATTATGCGGCGGCATTGCAGATGGATGGCGACGCCGATCAGTCGCTGGCCGTGATGCGCAAGCTCGCCATCGCTTTGCCCAAGGATCGTGACGTTCTTGCCTCCTATGGCAAGGCGCTGGCCGCCAATGGCCAGTTCGAGGCGGCACTCGACGCCGTGCGCCGCGCTCAAACACCGGAATATCCCGACTGGAAGCTGGTGTCGGCCGAAGCGGCCATCCTCGACCAGACCGGCCAGAAGGACGATGCGCGCCAGCTTTACCGCAAGGCGCTCGACCTTAAGCCGAACGAGCCTTCCGTGCTCTCCAATCTTGGCATGTCGTATGTGCTGGAAGGTGACCTGCGCACCGCCGAAACCTATATGCGCTCGGCCGCGCAGCAGCCGAATGCGGACAGCCGCGTCCGCCAGAACCTGGCACTGGTCGTCGGCCTGCAAGGCCGGTTCGACGAGGCCGAGAAGATCGCCTCGCAGGAGCTCTCGCCCGAACAGGCGCAGGCAAACGTCGCCTATCTCAGGCAGATGCTGGCCCAGCAGAATGCCTGGAGCCAGCTCAAGGACCAGGACAAGCCGAAATCCGCGACCAACTGAGACCACAATCCCGATGCCCAACGAAGAAGCCGCGCTGCATGCGCGGCTTCTTCGTTTGAGGGAATGCAGGAATTTGCCTTGCCGCTACTGGGCGTTTGTTGCCGGCGCCGGATGATCGCCGAAGATACCGCGCTGGCTGACCTGAATGCCGGCGGGACCCAGGATGATGGCGAAGAGCACCGGCAGGAAAAACAGGATCATCGGCACTGTGAGCTTTGGCGGCAGGGCGGCGGCCTTCTTCTCGGCCGCATTCATGCGCATGTCGCGGCTTTCTGCGGCAAGCACGCGCAGTGCATGCGCCACCGGCGTGCCGTAACGCTCGGCCTGGACGAGCGCCTGCGACACCGACTTGACCGAATCCAGGCCGGTGCGGCTTGCCAGGTTCTCGTAGGCCTGCTTGCGCTCCGGCAGGTAGGAAAGCTCGGCGTTGGTGAGGATGAACTCTTCCGCCAGCGCCACCGATTGCGCGCCGATCTCGTCGGCGACCTTGCGCAGTGCCGCTTCCACCGACATGCCCGATTCGACGCAGATCAGCATCAGATCGAGCCCATCCGGCCATGCCATCTGGATCGACTGCTTGCGCTTGGTGGCGCGGTTGTTGACGTAGATGACCGGTGCGTAGAAGCCGCCGTAAGCAACGAGGATGCAGACGAACAGCCTGATGACCAATGGCTTGTCGGGCAGTCCTCCGAGCACGAAGATGTAGATTGCGGCCAGCGCGAAACCGACAAAAGGAAGCACGAGACGGAAGAAAAGAAACCGCGTCAGCGGATTCTGTCCACGAAAGCCGGCCACCTTGAGTTTCTGCAAGGTGCCTTCATCGGCGAGCGCGCGTCTCAGATCCAGCCGGTCGACAATGTTGCGCATGCCGATCGACTGTTCCTCGCGCAAGCCCTTGCGACGGCGGTCGGCCTCGACCGCAAGCCGGGCGCGCTGTTGCGCACGCAGTT
This sequence comes from Mesorhizobium sp. M7A.F.Ca.MR.148.00.0.0, assembly GCF_003997735.1. Classification (NCBI taxonomy): domain Bacteria; kingdom Pseudomonadati; phylum Pseudomonadota; class Alphaproteobacteria; order Hyphomicrobiales; family Phyllobacteriaceae; genus Mesorhizobium; species Mesorhizobium sp. M7A.F.Ca.MR.148.00.0.0. The sequence goes on from NZ_RZTB01000029.1 coordinate 4,635, forward strand.
CGTCGCGTTCCAGCGCAACGGATTTCATGCGTGATTTGAGCTGGTTTCCGCCAAACGCCGGAAGCAAGGTGAAGACGGTCGCAAACACCGCTATCGCGACCAGCATCGCGATCAGGAAGCTCGGATCCGTCAGGGTCTTGATGACTTGCTCGGTCATGCCAGCATCCTAGACTTCGAAGTTCATCATCTTGCGCATCACCAGGATGCCGATCAACATCCAGACCGCAGAGCAACCAAGGATCAGGTTTCCGACGCTGGTGTTGAAGAGCGGCATCAGGTAGGCCGGGCTCGACAGGTAGACGAGAAAGGCGACGATGAAGGGCAGCGCGCCGATGATCGCGGCGGACGCCTTCGCTTCCATCGACAGCGCCGCGACCTTGGCTTTCATCTTCTTGCGATCGCGAAGCACGCGCGAAAGATTGCCCAGCGCCTCGGAGAGATTGCCGCCGGCCTGCGACTGTATCTGGATAACGATGCCGAAGAAGCTTGCCTCGGTACAAGGCATGGTTTCGGGCATGCGCAAGGTCGCGTCGGGGATAGAGAGGCCCATCTGCTGTGAATCGACGATGCGGCGAAACTCGGTCTTCACGGGTTCGGGCGATTCGTTGGCGATCAAGCGCACGGCGTCGTTCAGCGGCAGGCCGGATTTGACCGCGCGCACGATGATGTCGAGCGCATTTGGAAATTCGTTGAGGAATGCCTTGACCCGGCGGGCGCGACGAAACGTGACGAACCAGCGCGGCAGGCCCAGCCCCCCGGCCAGCAGCACGCCCGGCAAGGCGATCAACGGGGCTCCGGCCACAAAGGCGACAATCGTCAAAACGACGCCGCATATTGCAGAATATATGTAGAAACGCTCGATGGTGGTCTTGAGGCCGGCCTGACGAAGCTGGGCTTTCAGCGGCGGTTTCTTGACGCGGCTGTCCTTGGTTTTCTGCTTGGCATCGAGTTCGTTGAGCGAATCCTGAACCGATTTGCGCCGCTTGACGGCTTCCGCCACGCGGTCACGCGAGGCCTTGACGACGGAGCGATCCGTCTCGGCGGTCTTGATCGTTTCGAGCCGCTTGCCGACCTGTTTCTCGTTGCTGATCCGGGTGAACAGAAATGCATAGGCGACGGCGCCGGCGCTGAAGCCGGCGAGCACGACAAACGCCAGTACTGTGCCGTCAATTCCAAACATTGGCCCGAACCCTTACACCCCAGCATGCGTCAGTCAGCGCGTTTCTCCATCGCCTCGAGCGCAATGGCGAGACGCTGCTCCTCGCCGTAATAGCGTGCGCGCTCCCAGAAATGCGGACGGCCGATGCCCGTCGATACGTGCTCACCCAACAGCCTGCCGTTGGCGTCCTCACCCTTGATGTTGTAGAGGACGATATCCTGCGTGATGATGACGTCGCCTTCCATCCCGATCACCTCGGTGATGTGGGTGATGCGGCGCGATCCGTCGCGCAGGCGCGCCGCCTGGATGATCACGTCGATGGAACCGACGACGATTTCGCGCACTGTCTTCTGCGGCAGCGAATAGCCGCCCATGGCAATCATGGATTCGATACGGTTCAGGCATTCGCGCGGGCTGTTCGAGTGGATCGTGCCCATCGAGCCGTCATGGCCGGTGTTCATCGCCTGCAGAAGATCGAACACCTCGGGTCCGCGCACTTCGCCGACGATGATGCGCTCTGGCCGCATGCGCAGACAGTTCTTGACCAGGTCGCGCATCGTCACCTCACCCTCGCCCTCCAGATTGGGCGGGCGGGTTTCGAGGCGCACCACATGCGGCTGCTGCAATTGCAGCTCGGCCGAGTCTTCGCAGGTGATGACGCGCTCCTCGCGGTCGATATAGTTGGTCAGGCAATTGAGCAGCGTGGTCTTGCCCGAACCGGTGCCGCCCGAGATCACGATGTTGCAGCGAACACGACTGATGATCTTGAGAACTTCGGCGCCCTGCGGCGAGATGGCGCCGAACTTGACCAGCTGATCGAGCGTCAGCTTGTCCTTCTTGAATTTGCGGATGGTGAGCGTGGCGCCATCGATGGAGAGTGGCGGCGCGATGACGTTGACGCGGGAGCCGTCGGGAAGGCGCGCGTCGCAGATCGGGCTGGATTCGTCGACGCGGCGGCCAACCTGGCTGACGATACGCTGGCAGATGTTGAGGAGCTGCTGATTGTCACGAAAGCGGATACCGGTCTGTTCGACCTTGCCGTTGACTTCGATGTAGACGTTCCTGGAGCCGTTGACCATGATGTCGGCGATGTCGTCGCGGGCGAGCAGCGGCTCGAGCGGCCCATAGCCGAGCACGTCGTTGCAGATGTCCTCGAGCAGCTCTTCCTGCTCGGCGATCGTCATTGCGAAGTTCTTGATCGCGATGATGTCGTTGACGATGTCGCGGATTTCCTCGCGCGCGCTTTCAGGATCAAGTTTGGAAAGCTGCGACAGATCGATGGTGTCGATGAGCGCGGAGAAGACCTGGCTCTTGGTGTCGTAATAAGTTTCGCTCTTTTCGCGCTGTACCCGCTTCGGCTCAGGCGCCAATGGCGGTGCCTCGACCGCACGGCGCGCCGGCGGCGCGACAGGCGCGCTTGGCGCCGCCGCGGGCCGGGTCAGAACCGCTGTGTCCATGGAACTTGCAGCCGGCGGCGCAACCGGCGCCGGTGCTGGCTGGCGAAATTCCGGCGTGAACCGGTTGCCGTCGTCGCTGCCTCTTTTACCAAACATGATCGACTACCGATTCCACTGCTGAAGCGTCACTTCTTGTTGCGCGAGAGCTTGCCGAGCAGGCTGCCGAGCCCGGCCTTCTTCTTGGCCTTGATTTCGCTGCGCCCGGTCAGCACATGCGCCATTTCGTTGATCATCGCGACAACCGGGTTCTTGGCATCCATTTCGCCAAGCATGCGTCCGTTGTTGGCGGCATTGCCGAACAGCAACGGATCAAAAGCAATGACCGACATCGGCGACAGGCCGAGCGGCTCGGCGAAATCGGACGGCGAAATCTCCGGGCGCTTCGGCACGCCGGCCTGGTTGATGATCAGCTTGGGCGGCGGATCATTGGGACGAAGCCGCTTGAGCATATCGACCAGGTTCTTGGTGTTGCGCAGATTGGCGAGTTCCGGTGTCGCGGTGATGACGATCTCATCGGCCTTGACCAGGGTGTTCTTGGTCCAGCCCGTCCAGGCATGGGGGACGTCGAGCACCAGAAGCGGCACGCTGCGCTGGGCGGTGTCGATCAGCTGAACGAAGGCCTCGGGATCGAAATCATAGACCCGTTCGAGCGTCGAAGGCGCTGCCAACAGCGACAGATGCTCGGCGCACTGGGTCAGCAGCCGGTCGAGATAGACTTCATCGATGCGTTCCGGTGAAAACACCGCCTCGGCGATGCCTTGCGCCGGATCCTGGTCGAAATTGATGTTGGCGGTGCCGAAAGCCAGATCGAGATCGGCGACGACCACTTCGGATTTGAACAGGGAGGACATCGCCCAAGCCACATTGTGGGCGATCGTCGAGGAGCCGACACCGCCCTTGGCGCCGACGAAGGCGATCGAGCGGCCGAGCGGCTCGGCTTCCGGATCGATGAAAATCGACGACACCACGCTGACGATGTCGGCCATCGAGACCGGGGCGATCACATATTCGGAAATGCCGTTGCGGATGAGCTCGCGGTAGAGGCCGACATCATTGTAGTGGCCGATCACCACCACCTTCGACGTCGGATCGCAATATTCCGAGAGCTGGGCGAGTTGTTCCAGCAATTGCTTCGGCTCGCTGCGCGATTCCAGCAGGATCAGGTTGGGCGTCGGCGCCGATTGGTAGAATTCGATGGCGGTGGGGACGCCGCCCATATGGACCTTGAGATGCGCCTTCGTCATGCGGCGGTCCTCGCCGGCGCGCTCGACCGGGTTGGCAACACCCTCGGTCTCGCAGAATGCCTGGATCGAGATGCGCGGGATCGGCCGCAACGCCTGCATCGCGGCGATGTCCTGCTGCGAGGTATCGCTGCCGTCCACCGGGGCGTCGTAGGCAAGGTTGCTCATCGTCATGCTCTTTCCCGTGGCCTGTTCTGTCCAAGACTGGCGGCTCAGTACGTCACTTCCGAATTGCCGAGGAACTCTTCCGAAATGCCTCTTGCGCGGTAGACATCGATCACCGCGCCGCGGTTTTCAGCATCAATGGTGGAAGGTTTGCGCGGGCCGAGCAGATCGGCGGGGTTGGCCATCTGGGCAGCAAGATTGTTCTGATAAGAGCAGCCGAAATCGGCATAGTGCTTGTTTTCGGACGTGTCGACGAGGTCGGCTGGCCAGCGTCCGCATTTGTCGGTCTGCGCCCTCACCGCAACATAAGCGACGCGGACCGGCGAGGATATCTCGCTGGAGGCAGCCTGATAGGAGGTGACGACAAGCCGGTTGCGCTTGACGCCGCTGGCGATCGCGAGCCGGGCGAAATCACGGGCCGCCGCGGTCGCGGCGACCTCGTTGGCCGATCCGCTCGGGACCTGGATCGTCAGCGTCGGGGCGGCACTTCTGTCATAACCATCCAGGAAGCCAAGAAGCGTATCGCGCTGAGAGCCCGTCATGCCACGGTCACCGGCACCAACCGGGAGGTCGATCTTTTGATTCTTCTCGGCGATCACGATCGGATGGTTGGTGCGGTAATCGTCCGGTATGGCGCCGACCGTGATGCTGTCGCGCTGGGCGCAGCCGGCCAGCAGCGCAGCCACCGCAACCGCCAGGACAGGAACGGCTTGCCGGCAGACCCGCGAGCGGCCAAAGCGCATCGCTGCCGCGATGGTGCTTGCCTTCAATGCTGACTGAGACATGTCCGCTTCCCCGCTCACTTGTAGATGAAGCCGACAACGCCGTGGTAGCGGCCGTTGGGCTTGTCTGTCTGCATGGTGCCGTAGACGCGATTGACGCGGCCAAGGAACATGCCGGCGCCATCGCTGGCGGCGTTGAAATTGTCATCCGGCTTGGCAAGGTCGTTGCGGGCCACCGGCTTCACCAGATAGGGCGTTATGATGATGACGAGCTCGGTCTCGTTGCGGACGAAGTCCCTGCTGCGGAAGAGCGAGCCGAGCACCGGGATCTTGGCCAGACCAGGCAGGCCCGAGATAGCCTGGCGAACGTCGTCGCGAACGAGACCGGCGATCATCATCGACCCGCCCGAAGGCAATTCGACAGTGGTATCGGCAAGCCTTTTGCGGATCGACAATATCGTCATACCGGGTTGAGTGCCCGAACCTTCGAGGGTCGGCGCACCATCCGTGGTCGGCTCCGATACGGAGGTTCTGACCTTGAGGCTTATGCGCCCCGCCGACAACACGACCGGCTGGAACTCGAGGCCAATGCCGTATTCGATCTTTTCAAATGAATATGTCGTCAGGCCGGTCTGATTGTCGGTCGAGACATTGCTCGAGCGACCGGTGGCCAGATTGTACTCGCCGCCGACCTTGAACGTTGCCTTCTCGCCCGACACGGCGGTGAGGGTCGGCTCGGCCAGCGTCTTCATCACGCCGCTTTGCTCCATGGCATTGATGTAGGCCTGGAGGCCGTTTCCGATCCCGTCTCCCAGCAACAAACCGGAACTAGCCGAAATCGGCTTGCCCAACCCGAAAGCAGGCGAACTTGCCGCGCTGTAAGAAATGCCGTTGGAGCTGCCGCTGCCGACCATGTTGACGCCGAGCTGCTTCATCACGGAACGGCTGACTTCGGCGACCGTGACCTTCAGCGTAACCTGGTCGTCGCCAATGATCTGCAGCAGGTTGACGATCTTGCTGGTGCGGCGCTCCTGGTCCGGATTGTTGATGTCGACACCGCTCTGGGCCGAACCGCCGGCTGCGGTCTGCGAATACTGTCCCGTCGTCGCTTCACCACCCGAAACGAAGATCGTCGCCAGGTCGACCGCGCGTTTTGCGTCCAGCGGCGTGTCGACCGTTCCGGTCAGGACGACGTTGTCGTTGAGCAGTTCCACCTTGATGGCCGACGTCGGCAGGAAGCGCCTGATATAATCCTCAAGGCCGGCAACGTCGCGTTCGACAGCCAGGTCCAGGCTGACGATCTGCTCGCCATTCGGGCCGAAGACAAAAATGTTCGTCTCGCCGACCGCCTTGCCGAACAGATAGATGCGCCGCGCGGTGCGGGTCACCGCATCGGCAACCGCCGGGTTGGCGACGAGAATGTCGTAGGCATCGCTCGGCAGGTCGATGACCACCGACTTGTTGAGGCCGAGTTTGACGCGCTGGGTGGCCGTCGATGCCGTGACCTGCGCGTTCTTTGCCTCGACAACGCTGCCTTGCACATTCGTTCCGACGAGCAGCAGGCCGAATGCCGCGGCTACGATTGCCGGCAGTTTACCGCTTAGCCTCATTTCCTTGCCCCTACTTCGGAAACTTCGCCCGACTTGATCAGCCTCACCGTTCCCCTGCGGCCATTGCCGGAAACGAGATAGTCGGCCTCACCCAGATTCTTTTCCTGCGTGTCCGCGACTGCCCGCAGCGCCAGGGTCAGGCGATCCGCCATCTGTTGGGCGACGGTGATGATCTCCGCCTGCTTGGGCGTCAGTTCCAGCGTGGCGGTCTGACCTACCCTGGTCTTCTTGCCTTCCTCGTCTTCCTGAATGGTCTGATCGATGGCCAGGACGCGGATGTTCTTGAGGATGGTCTCGGTGTTGAAGCCGGCGGCGCCGCTGGCGGCATCGGCCCTGCGGGTCATGATGACGTCGACGAAATCGTTGGGAAGAATGAAGCCGCCGGCCGAGGTATCGGCCGAGATGGCCGTGGCGACCGCCCGCATACCGGAAGGCAGGATCGACGACATGAAGCTCTGGCCCTCGCCGATCAGCTTGGAGCGCCGCAGCGGTTCTCCGGCATACATCGCCACACGGGCAACGGAACTCTTCAGCTTGTCCAGTGCCTCGGGCTCGGCGGTGCGGGTGATGAAATTCGCGTTGACGCCGTCGGCGGGCCAGGATTGCCAGGCGATGTTGTTTTGGATCGGGTTGCCCATCGGAACGTCGCCTGAAAGCACAAGCACATCCTGGAGCGCCACCGCCGGGGCCTGGGGACCGGAATCGACGACGACCTGGGGCGGCGGTGCCACCATGTTCTTCGCGACATAGCCAGCGCCACCCGCCGCGGCCACCGCCACGCTCAGAATTATCAATCGCGATGCTGGCATTTGTCCGAACCCTTGCCCTGGCAAACCACGTAGCCAAGCCGGACTTTGCAGCGGCAATCGTCAAAACAAGGTTAATGTAATGCTTACGATCGTGATTAATTTAAGGTTTACATAAATTAGCCGGAATGTGGCCTGAACGGCCAAAATGGCCGGACCGGCCCTGTTGAGAACGGGGTTTCGGCAATGCTGACAGACAATAAAAATAAGATCGTGCTCAAGTCGCCAGCCTGGCAAGCGCCCATACCATCAAAGGCGAATCCGGATAGGTCAGCAACCCGCCAAGGCCGAGGGCGACGCCGTAGGGAACACCTTTTGCCTCGTCGGCGAAATGGCGCAGAAACGGATTTTGGCCGGTAACGGCCGCAAGCAGCGACTTCCGGTAGAGGATGATCGCCAGCGTCAGCAGGCCGCCGATGATTGTCGAGGCGACAAGATACTCCACGAGATTGATATTGAGGCCCATCCACATCGCGGTGGCGGCCAGAAGCTTGGCGTCGCCGCCGCCCATGGCGCCCATTGCAAACAGGCCGAACGTCACGGCCAGGACCAGGGCGCCGGCGGCGAAATGTCCGCCATAGGCCGCCCAGTCCATGCCTGTCAGGGGCGCGACCAGCGCGAAGACAACGACGAGCAGCACCGGCACGCGATTGGCGATCGTCATCGACAGCATGTCGGAAATCGCGGCAAACAGCATGCAGAACGGAAAGACGACGAAGATCAGGGCTTCAAGCATCGGCGCTGTGCCTATTGTTCAATTCCAATGCGGCCAGTCTAGACATGTTCGATTAACGATTGATGAGGCCCGCTGCTAAAACGTCTTGGTACCCTAAGGTCTCCCAAACAAAGCAAGGGCCGCCAGTGAGGCGGCCCTTGCTGCAAGTTGATTGCTTCAGCGATAGCGAATCAGTTGCCAGCGCCGTTCAACGTGGATCCGATGTTGGTGAACTTGGCATTGAGCGCAGTACCGAGCTGGCCCGCGCCAGTGATGATGGCGAGCGCAATGAGAGCGGCGATCAGACCATATTCGATAGCGGTCGCGCCGGATTCGTCCTTCACAAAACGTGCGATGAGATTAGACATTCGAGAGCTCCTACTCCACGTGTTACAGCACTTCCGTCAACTTCTGTGATGGTTGATCGGATGCTGCTAATCTAGGGAGAAGCTCTTTCGATCGGCTTAAGAAACAGCCTTACCGATTCCTTTCCCGGTTCGAACACATTGCGTGGTTAACCTGGGGCTAATATACCACTGAGCCTTCTCGCCCCGGGTTTGTGGACTTCCGCACAGTGCCCGGCGGGCGTCCTTGTCTGCCATCGCATCATTGGCGACACCGCATTGGCGACACCGCATGCTTAACCGTTGGTTCACCAATCTCGTTCATATTCCGTTGATCAGTCCGCCTGCGTGGAGCGCCTCAATGGCCCAGCCGAGATCGTCAATCCTGATTGCCGCGCTTCTTGCCGCCACGACCTTCGGCACGCCCGCCATGGCCGGCGCCGGCATCGAGGTCACGATGAATCAGGCCAAGATCGTCAAACTGTCGCGCCCCGCCGACACCATCGTGGTCGGCAACCCGGCAATCGCCGACGCTTCCGTGCAGGACGCTTCGACGATCGTGCTCACCGGCAAAGGCTTCGGTGTCACCAATCTGGTCGTGCTCGATACGGACGGCAGCCCCATCGTGGACGAGCAGGTTACCGTGGTGCGGCAAGCCGCCTCGTCCGTGCGCATTTACCGGCGCGCCGAAATCCAGACGATGTCGTGCACACCCTATTGCGAAAGCTCATACAAGAGCGAGGCGGAGAAGTCTTCGGAAGCGGAGATGAGCGTCAGCCGATAGGTGGCGTTGCCGACTGCCGTTCCGGTTATTGTCTGGTTAAGAGGCCTGCGCCGACTTTAACGATCATCCAAACCGGACCTCAATCGGTTTGCGCTAATGCTCCTTCCGAGACCGCATAGAGATCGGCAGGATCGGACATGAGCAAGGAATTCGGCCGCGCAGGCGACCACAAAGTGAGACGCCCAAGGTTTTTCGCCCGCTTCCTTGGTGACCGGCGCGGCGCCACGGCAATCGAATTCGCGATCCTTTCGGTCCCCTTCGCGCTGCTTGTCTTTGCCATTCTGGAAAGCTGCATCTCGTTTGCCGGCCAGGAAGTGATGGCCAACGTCACCGACGATGTCGCGCGCAAGCTGCGCACCGGCCAGTTGAGGGCGGCTGACGTTGCCGGAACCAATTTGCGAGACATGATCTGCACGAAACTGCAGATCATCGTTTCCCAGGATTGTCCCAATCAACTGCTGGTGGATCTTCGCCAATATACGTCGTTCGCCGATGCGGCCACGGCTGGCTTCAAGATCCAGAACGGCGATGTCGTACTGACGAAAGGCACCGCGACCCAATCCTTCTCAGTGACAGCGGGGGCGGCGGAGTCGAGGAACATGCTTCGGGTCTTCTACAAGTGGCCGATCATGACCGATCTGCTGGCGCAGTCGATGGGCGGCAACAAGACCCTGCATTTCGCATCGGTGACCTGGCAGAACGAGCCGTTCGACAACTGAGCGGAATGCACGAGCAGTATAAGAAAAGAGCAATGGGCATGATGCGTGCGGGGGCACATCTTATGATTACGGGAGTTTGGCGGAAAGCAAGTCGATTCTGGTCCGATCGGCGCGGCATCGCGGCGGTTGAATTTGCGTTGATCATGCCAATTCTGCTGATCATGTACTTCCTCACAATGGAAGCGTCGCAAGCCATCGAGACCAGCAAGAAGGTCAGCCGTATCGGCAGCATGGTGGCCGATCTCGTCACCCAGCAGACAAGCGTCCTCAAGGCGGACGTCGACGCCATCATGCAGATCGGCAGCGTCACCCTTCAGCCTTACAACCGCTCAAACCCGACCATCACCATCACGGCAATCCAGGTCTCGGCCGATGCGACGAGGGCACTGGTGGTGTGGTCACGCAAATTGGTCGCCGGCGTAGCCAGCCCCGGCGCCGCCGCCACTACCGAGACAACGGTCCCGGCGTCGCTCAAGGTCGCCAACACTTTTCTCATCCGCGTCGAAAGCAACCTCGGCTATACGCCGGTCATCGCGTGGAGCGCGAGCAGTCAACAGAAGCTTGGACTGACCTCGGCTTTCAGCAACATAACCGTGGGCGAAACCTATTATCTGCGCCCCCGCAGAAGCGTGACGATCCCTTGCAGCAACTGTTGAACAGAACCAGCCAGGCCCTGTGCAGGGGCCGCTCCAGCTACTGCTGCGGCTCACGGTCCAAAACGAAGCGCACGATAGCAGCGGCCATCTCGTAATCTTTTGGCGCCACGCGAGCGAAGCCGCCGGAATGTCTCGATTCCAGGAGATCGTAGATATCGGGCGTCGTCGACTTGAGGTTGGTGAGGAACACGGCAAGCCTGCGCTTGGCTTCCGGGTCGAGATCGCTGCGGACTGCATGGGGGCCGTATCTCAACAGGCCCGACGTCCATACGATCCGAAGCGCCGTCACCGAGAGCCCTGCCGCCTCCAGCCTGGCCTGCGTGCCCGACGGTTCTCGCGGGCCGTCGGCAGCGGCCGTCACCCAGCCGAACAGGCTATCGGCCTTGCCGTCGACCAGCATCGTCTCGGCCGCCGCGGCCGAATCGGCACGGGCCAGAAACGATGCATCTTCCGCGATCTTGCGGCCTTCCGCGGCCAACGCCGCCAATGGCAGGAGAGAACCGCCGACGCTGTCCGAAGGCGCCATGGCGATACGATGGCGGTCCATCGCCGCCAGGGCAGGCAGCTTGCCGTCCCGCGTCAGCAGAACGGAGCGGATGCCGATCGCGCCGTCTGAATCAACCGGAGCGACAAGCGGCTCGATACATAAGCAGCGCTGCGAGGCCGTTGCATAGGCGGTGGCCGAATAGATCGCATATTCGATGCGGGAATCGGCCTGCGCCTCGATCAGCGCGGCATAGTTGCGGGCAACGACAAACTCGACCTTCATGCCCAAGGCCTTGGTGTAGGCGTCGGTCAACACAGCCAGCCCCGGAACGGCATTGCCGGCTCCTGGCTCGGCAACGATGCCGATACGAAACGTGCCGATATCATCGCGCCAGTCGGCATGCGCCGGGTTGGACCAGAGCCCGACGAGCGTCAGCATGAGAGCGGCATAAGTCTTCAGCGCAACCCTCATGACAGGAACCACAGTCTGTTGTCCTCGATCCATGCCCATCCCAGTACACTGGACTATCACGCCAAGCCGTTGCCGTTTAGTTTCCGAATTGCCAATGAAGTCGCGGAACCCTATGTCTGGTCGGTCAAACTGGCAACAACTCGATGGCGCGCGCTTTCCTCTTCGTTCTGGACTCCTTCGGCATCGGTGGAGCGGCCGACGCCGACCGCTACGGTGACGCGGGCGCCAACACATTCGCGCACATCGCAGAAGCCTGTGCGGAGGGCCGCGCGGATCGCGAAGGGCTTCGCAGCGGACCGCTGTTTGTCCCTCACATGGCGTCGCTCGGGCTTGGCAAGGCCGCCGAAACCGCGACGGGACTGGGGTTTGCCAACAGCGGGGCGGATCTGCTCCCAACTGCCTTTCACGGCGCCGCACAGGAGGTTTCGAGCGGCAAGGATACGCCATCCGGCCATTGGGAAATCGCCGGCCTGCCGGTGCGCCTCGACTGGGGCTATTTCCCGGATACGATTCCCGCCTTTCCGGCCGAACTGACCGAGGCGATCATCCGCGAAGGCAAGGTGCCGGGCATTCTTGGCAATTGCCATGCGCCGGGCACCGAGATCATCGAGCGCTTCGGTGAGGAGCACACCCGGACCGGCAAGCCGATCTGCTACACATCGGTCGACTCGGTCCTGCAAATCGCCGCGCATGAAGTCCATTTCGGCCTCGACCGGCTTTATGAATTCTGCCAGGTGGTGCGCAGGCTGGTTGACCCGCTGAGGATCGGACGGGTGATCGCGCGGCCGTTCGTCGGCGAAACCACCGTCACTTTCGAGCGGACATACAACCGTCATGATTACGCCGTGCCCCCGCCGGAACCGACCCTGCTCGACCGGCTGACAGCGCGTGGCAGCCGTGTCATCGCCGTCGGCAAGATCGGCGACATCTTCGCCCATCGCGGAATTTCGCAAGTGCGCAAGGCGGCAGGCAACATGGCGATGTTCGACGAGGCGCTGGGTGCGATTGATGATGCCGGCGACGGTGACCTCGTCTTCGCCAATTTCGTCGACTTCGACACCGAATTCGGTCACCGCCGCGATGTCGCAGGCTATGCTGCCGCGCTCGAGGCCTTCGACCTGCGGCTGCCGGAGGCATTTGCGAGGCTGCGGCAGGGCGATCTCCTCATCCTGACGGCCGACCACGGCAACGACCCGACCTGGGGCGGGACCGATCACACGCGCGAGCGCATTCCGGTGATCGGCACTGGACCGGGTCTCAAGGGCGGCGACATCGGACTGAGAACGACATTCGCCGACATTGGCGAGACCGTGGCCGAGCATCTCGGGATGGCGCCCGGCCGCTACGGCACTTCTTTCTATACGGCGATCGGCGGTCATGCCTGAATTGCCGGAGGTCGAAACCGTCCGGCGCGGACTGCAGCCGGTTCTGGAAGGCGCCACCATCGCCCGCGTCGAGGCGCGCCGACCGGATCTGCGCTTTCCATTTCCCGAGAAATTCGCGCAGCGGCTGACCGGCAAGACGATCACGGCACTCGGCCGCCGGGCCAAGTATCTGACGATGGACCTGGAAGGCGGGCCCGTGCTGATCTGCCATCTCGGCATGTCGGGCTCATTCCGCATCGAGACGGCCGATGGCAGCGACATGCCCGGCATTTTCCGGCACGACCGCTCGAAGAGCTCCAATCACGACCACGTCGTCTTCCATGTCGTGTCTCCGGCCGGTGCCCGGTCCCGCGTGATCTTCAATGATCCGCGCCGCTTCGGCTTCATGCTGTTTGCGGAAGGGCTGCCGGACGTTCATCCGATGCTGGCTGGACTTGGCGTCGAGCCAACCGGCAACACATTGGACGGTGCGCTGCTCGCCTCATTGATGAAGGGGCGGCGATCACCGCTGAAGGCAGCGCTTCTCGACCAGAGGCTGATCGCCGGGCTCGGCAACATCTATGTGTCGGAGGCGTTGTGGCGTGCCGGCCTGTCGCCGCTGCGCGAGGCGGGCACGATCGCCAGGCCCGGAAAGAAAGCCCAGGCCCAAAGCGAACACCTCGCGCAAGCCATTCGTTCGGTGATATCGGATGCGATCGCAGCCGGCGGCTCCTCACTGCGGGACTATATGCAGACCGATGGGTCGCTGGGCTATTTCCAGCACGCCTTCGCCGTCTACGACCGCGAGGGGGAGGCCTGTTCCAAACCCGGCTGCGGCGGCCACATCGAACGTGTCGTGCAGAGCGGCCGATCGACCTTTTATTGCCGGACATGTCAGCGGTAAGTTGGAGCAATTCCAGGAAAAGTGTGAAACGGTTTTGCGTCGAGAATTGCGTCGAGACAAGGAGATGGAGCGGTTCTGCGTTCCGTGAAACGATGAACCGCTCTAGACGAGCGTGAGCAAGGAGAAGCAGCCATGGCCTATGAGACGATCATCACCGAGACGCGCGGCAAGGTCGGGCTGATCACGCTGAACAGGCCGCAGGCGCTCAACGCGCTGAATTCGCAGATTCTGACCGAGGTGGTGGCGGCCGTGAACGGGTTCAGCGCCGATCCCGGTGTCGGCGCCATGGTCATCACCGGTTCCGAAAAGGCTTTCGCCGCCGGCGCCGATATCAAGGAGATGCAGTCCATCTCCTACGCGGACGCCTACGCCCAAGACTTCTTCGTCGGCTGGGAGGAACTGACGCGGGCGCGAAAGCCTATTATCGCGGCGGTGGCGGGCTATGCACTCGGCGGCGGCTGCGAGTTGGCGATGATGTGCGATTTCATTATCGCCGCCGACACGGCCAAATTCGGCCAGCCCGAGATCACCCTCGGCGTCATTCCAGGCATGGGCGGGTCACAAAGGCTGACCCGCTTCGTCGGCAAGTCGAAAGCGATGGACATGTGCCTGACCGGGCGGATGATGGATGCCGCCGAGGCCGAGCGTTCTGGCCTGGTGTCGCGGGTCGTGCCTGCCGGCGAGCTTGTCGAGGAGGCGCTGAAAGCCGCAGCCAAGATCGCCGCTTTCTCGCTACCATCGGTGATGATGGCGAAGGAGGCTGTCAACCGCGCCTTCGAGACGACTCTTGCCGAGGGATTGCGGTTCGAGCGCCGGCTGTTTCACTCGCTGTTTGCACTGGACGATCAGAAGGAAGGCATGGCGGCCTTTGCCGAGAAGCGGAAGCCGAATTTCACCAACCGCTGACGCCAATCCCTTGGCTGCGAAGAAGATGGCTGCTGGCCGCCAAAAAGAAGGCCGGGCAGCGTTGACGCGCCGGAAAAGCTGAACTATAAGCCGCACCAACCGAGGCGGCCCCGTGGCTGCCCGTTTGTTTTTTGCGCCCTGCGGCATCCCGCATGCGCCGACCAGATCAGAAGAGAGGCATCATGGCCAATACATCCTCGGCCAAAAAGGCAACGCGCAAGATCGTCCGCCGCGCAGCGATCAACAAGAACCGCCGCTCGCGCGTCCGCACCTATATCCGCCAGGTCGAAGAGGCGCTTGCCTCCGGTGACAAGGCTGCCGCACAGGCTGCCTTCAAGATCGCGGAGCCGGAATTGATGCGTGCCGCGACCAAGGGCGTGATCCACAAGAACACGGCGTCCCGCAAGGTGTCGCGACTGGCTCAGCGGGTCAAGGTACTGTCGGCCTGACATTACTTGCCTAGACTGACGTTCTTCGAACCCGGCCGTTTGTGCCGGGTTTTTTCGTTTGCCGGCAAGCACTTAAAAAGAATGTCCGGAAACGCCGTCTTATGCGGCATTTCACAATTAGGAATAGTTTGCCGGCATATGCATGCCTGCTGGTGATCGGCATGCTTGAAACGGCCGACCTAAAGATTCTTAACTGTCAGAAATAGCTTATATCTTTCAGTGACTTACAGATGGTGATCCACAGCTTGTCCACACCGGACCGGCCCGATCGTGGAGAAGTCGCTGTCAAGCGAATTATTTCAGAATATTTCTGTCAGCGCCCGGTTTTTCATATTCGCCGGAAAAGGGTTTGAATCACAATGGCTTTGTTAAAATGTGCCGTCGCGGCACGCCACTCGAACCCGCCTCCACTAACCAGATTCCTTAAAAATCCGTTAGACGTGGCCTTGCCCTATCCACAGCGATTTCGGTAGTGTCGATCTATCGAAAGGGACGGGCTCTGGCTCTTAACCCAAGCCTGAATCGGCCAGCTTAAATTGGCGGGATTTGCAACGCGGATCAAGTCCGCGGACGGTTTTGGTTTGTCTTTTTCGATACGGTAGGGGACTGGCGTAACTAGACATGGCAGGTAGACGGCGCGCCGGCGCTCTTTTCGCCGGACGGTGTTGTATTGCCCTGACATACCCAACGCGGACTGGCTTCCATGGGCCGGCACCGGTTCCCGCGGATAATGGGCGACGTTCATCTGCCGGCGGCGGTAGCGGACAGCGTAACAAAGACTTAGGTCGCCGGAACCGGATGCAGGAGGCGCATCCCCGGTGGAAAACAGGTACGGAAGGACAAGGAAAAGATCATGCAGAGCGGCATTGAAAGGGAACTTACGGGCGACCTCCCATTTCCTGGAACTTTGATCGGAGCAAACGACATGGCGGTGTCCAGCGACGCGGAACAGAAATTCGACCGGGTCAAGACCCAGTTGAAGGCGCGCCTGGGAACCGAAGTCTATTCGAGCTGGTTTGGCCGCATGAAGGTCGCCGAGGCTTCCAAGGGCATCGTCCGCATCTCCGTGCCTACCGCCTTCCTGCGTTCATGGATCAACGGCCACTATCTCGACCTCATTTCAGAGCTGTGGAAGCAGGAGGATGCCGATCTCCTCAAGATCGACATCGTCGTGCGCACGGCAACTCGTCAGGGACGCAGCCAGGCCGAGCCAGAGGTAACGCCAGCACGCAGCAAGATGACACGGCAGACGCAGACGGCACTTGCCGCCGGCACAGTCAGCCCCAGCCGGGTGGAGCGCGCACCGGCTCCGCGTCCGGGCACACCGATCGAGAGCGAATTTCGCCACAACGTGCTGGGGTCGCCGCTCGATCCGCGTTACACGTTCGGCTCCTTCATCGAGGGACCGTCGAACCGGGTGGCCTTCGCCGCCGCCAAGGCGGTAGCGGAATCGCAATCGAGCGCAGTGCGCTTCAATCCGCTTTTCCTTCACGCAACCGTCGGGCTCGGCAAGACACATTTGCTGCAGGCCATCGCTGCGGAATCGCTGAAACAGAACCCCAAGTCGCGCGTCGTCTATCTCACGGCCGAGTATTTCATGTGGCGCTTTGCCACCGCGATCCGCGACAACAACGCGCTGACGCTCAAGGAACAGCTGCGCGACATCGACCTGCTCATCATCGACGACATGCAGTTTCTGCAGGGCAAGTCGATCCAGCATGAATTCTGCCACCTCATCAACATGCTGCTCGACAGCGCCAAGCAGGTCGTCGTCGCCGCCGACCGGCCGCCATCGGAACTGGAATCGCTCGAACCGCGGGTCCGTTCGCGCCTCAATGGCGGTGTCGCGCTTGAAATGTCGGCGCCCGATTTTGCCATGCGCCTCGGCATGCTCAAATTGCGCCTTGCCACGGCCAGGGGCGACGACGCATCGCTCGACATTTCGGAGGAGATCCTCAATCACGTCGCCCGCACCGTGACCGGCAGCGGACGCGAGCTGGAAGGCGCCTTCAATCAGCTTTTGTTCCGTCAATCCTTCGAGCCGCAGATCACCATCGACCGGATCGACGAAATCCTCGGCCACATCTATCGCACCGGCGAGCCGAAGCGTGTCCGTATCGAGGACATCCAGCGCATCGTGGCGCGTCACTACAATGTGTCGAAGACCGAATTGCTGTCCAACCGGCGCACGCGCACCATCGTCAAGCCGCGGCAGGTCGCCATGTACCTGTCGAAGGTGATGACGCCGCGCTCGCTACCCGAGATCGGACGGCGTTTCGGCGGCCGCGATCACACCACGGTGCTGCATGCCGTGCGCAAAATCGAGGACCTTTCCGGCAACGACAACACGCTGGCGCAGGAACTTGAGCTTCTGAGGCGGTTGATCAACGACCAGGCCTGATCCTCCGGGGATGGCTGAGCCGGAACAATACCGGAATTCAATGGCTTGCCAGTGCGGCGCTGGGCCTGGATCGGGCTCGTGGCGCCGCCTGGAAGCGATCTGGATTTCGGTTTTACGACACTGGCTCGCGGACTTCGGGCGCGTTATCCCCAGAAAGCCCGCGTAGCCGGCCTGAACCGGTGGCGCGGGCTTGCGTTTGCTGGTTTTTTCCTGTCAGTTTACGCAGATTCTGAGCCTGTTCAGACCTTTCGCGGGACGCCGCTCACTGGTGACCCGTCATTCATTCAAGCGAGCCTGTTTCGTCATGCGTGTTATCCTGGAACGGTCCAATCTCCTGAAGTCGCTCAACCACGTCCATCGCGTGGTCGAGCGGCGAAACACTATACCGATCCTGTCCAACGTGCTGCTCAGCGCCGAAGGCGCCAGCCTTGAAATGAAGGCGACCGATCTCGACCTCGAGGTGACCGAAGCGACACCCGCCAAGGTGGAGCGCGGCGGGGCGACGACAGTCCCGGCACATCTGCTCTACGACATCGTGCGCAAGCTTGCCGATGGCGCCGAGGTGATGCTGAAGACGGACGAGGACGGCAACGCCATGACGGTGACGTCTGGCCGCTCGAGCTTCCGCCTTCAGTGCCTGCCGCAATCCGACTTCCCGGAGCTCTCGGCCGGATCGTTCTCGCATATCTTCCGTCTCGACTCGGTTGCCCTGAAAGGCCTGATCGAGAAGACCCAATTCGCCATCTCCACCGAGGAGACGCGTTATTACCTGAACGGCATCTATCTGCACACGCATGAGGTCGGCGGCAAGTTGAAGCTGCGCTCGGTAGCGACCGACGGCCACCGCCTGGCGCGCGCCGAGATCGATGCGCCAGCGGGTTCCGAAGGCATGCCGGGCATCATCATTCCGCGCAAGACGGTGAGCGAGCTGCAGAAGCTCGTCGACGATCCGGATGTCGCGGTCACCACCGAACTGTCGGACACCAAGATCCGCTTCACGATCGGCAGCGTGGTTTTGACCTCGAAGCTGATCGACGGCACCTTCCCCGACTATCAGCGGGTCATTCCGACCGGCAACGACAAGAAGCTGATCATCGACCGCCAGAGTTTTGCCGCCGCTGTCGACCGCGTCTCGACCATCTCTTCCGAACGCGGCCGCGCGGTGAAGCTCTCGATCAGCGAGGGTCAGGTGACGCTTGCGGTCAACAATCCCGATTCAGGCAGCGCCACCGAAGAGCTGTCCGCCGACTATTCATCCGATCCGATCGAGATCGGCTTCAACGCGAAGTACCTGCTCGACGTTGCCGCGCAACTGACCGGCACGGAAGCCAAGTTCATGCTGGCCGACGCCGGCTCGCCGACGTTGATCCACGACATGGCCGACGAGACCGCACTCTATGTGCTGATGCCGATGCGGGTGTAGCGGCGCGGTGTCAGCACTTCGGTCCTGTTGTGGACCGGCAAGCGCGATATTTACGGCAACTTCTAGAGCAATTCCAGGAAAAGTGTGAAGCGGTTTTCCCGGGAAAGGCGCATAGCGCTTTCCCTTGGGAATTGCGTTAAAACAAAGAGATAGATTGGTTTTGCGTTTCCGTGAAACGATGGAACGCTCTATAGGCGGATAGCGGTTGCCGGCACAGAACCACATAAGTAAGCTTACACTTACCAATTTCCGAAACTACGCGGCGCTGACGATCGATCTGGCGCCAGGTGCCGTGGTTTTTTCCGGCGACAACGGCGCCGGCAAGACCAATCTCCTCGAAGCAATCTCCCTTTTGACACCGGGGCGTGGTTTGCGCCGCGCCCCTTACGTGGATGTCGCACGCGAGGGCGGCGACGGCGGCTTTGCATTGCATGCCCGGCTCGACGGACCTGACGGCCAGGTCGAGATCGGAACAGGCATTTCCGGCGGCGACACCGCCGGCGAAGGCGGCAGGCGGGTGCGCATCAACGGAGCGTCGGCGCGCTCGGCCGAGGACATGCTGGAATGGCTGCGCGTGGTGTGGCTGACGCCAGCCATGGACGCGTTGTTCACCGGGCCGGCCGCGGATCGCCGGCGATTTCTCGATCGGCTCGTGCTGGCGATCGATCCCGGGCACGGGCAACGTGCGATCGACTACGAGAAGGCGATGCGCGGTCGTAACCGGCTGCTTACCGAAAACTCCCGGGACGACCGCTGGTTCGACGCTATCGAGACGCAGATGGCCGAAACCGGCGTGGCGATAGCCGCGGCGCGGGCCGAAATGGTGCGCCTGCTCGCCAACATGATCGACAGGCTGCCCGACACGGGACCATTTCCGCGGGCCGATATCGGCCTTTCGGGCGATCTGGAAGCCGAAATCGCCGCCGCGCCGGCGGTCGATGTCGAGGAACGCTTCCGTCGGACGCTTGCCGAGGGCCGTGAGCGCGATCGCGCCGCCGGGCGCACGCTCGACGGCCCACACCGTTCGGATCTGGTGGTTCGACACCGCCCCAAGGCGATGCCGGCCGAACTCTGCTCGACCGGCGAGCAGAAGGCACTGCTGGTCGGCATCGTGCTGTCGCATGCAAGGCTGACCGGCGAAATGTCGGGCATGACGCCGATCCTGTTGCTCGACGAGATCGCCGCGCATCTCGACAGCGGGCGGCGCGCGGCGCTGTTCTCCATCCTGGAGGAACTGAACTGCCAGGCGTTCATGACAGGAACCGATGCTGCGCTGTTTTCCAGTCTCCAGGGGCGCGCGCAATTCCTGACTGTCGACCATGGGACGGTTGGGCCAACCGAAGACCCCTGACAAGGTTTTTCCGTCCCTGTATGATCAGGCAATGACCACTGCCGCCCTGACCGCAGACGAGATCGAACGCTATGCCCGCCACATCGTGCTGCCGGAGATCGGCGGCGCCGGCCAGCAAAGGCTGAAACAAGCCCGGGTGCTGGTCATCGGCGCTGGCGGACTGGGCGCGCCGGTGCTTGAATATCTTGCCGCCGCCGGCGTCGGCACACTCGGCGTGATCGATGACGACACCGTTTCGCTGTCCAACCTGCAGCGCCAGGTCATTCACGGTACCGACACTGTCGGCCTGCTGAAGACCGATAGCGCCAAGGCGGCAATCGCTCGCATCAATCCCAACACCACAGTCGAACCGCATACGTTCCGGCTGACCAAAGACAATGCGCCCGCCCTCGTCGCCCGCTATGACATCGTCGTCGACGGTTCCGACAATTTCGAAACGCGCTATGCCGTGGCCGATGCCTGCGCGAGCGAAGGCAAGCCGTTGGTGCATGCCGCCGTCGGACGCTTCGATGGTTCGGTGACGGTGCTGAAGCCATTCGAAGACGCCAAGGACGGCAAGCCCAACCCAAGCTATCGTGATCTGTTTCCCGAGGCGCCACCGCCGGGCCTGGTGCCGTCCTGTGCCGAAGCCGGCGTGCTTGGCGCGCTGACCGGCGTCGTCGGCACGCTGCAGGCCATGGAGGCGATCAAGCTGATCACCGGCGTCGGCGAACCGCTGGTCGGCCGGCTGCTGCTCTATGACGGGCTGGCAGCGCGCTTCGACACCATCCGCTACAAGAGAAGCTGAATTCTTGGACCGGATCGAAGCTGTCTCCATCACGCGGATCCCGACCGATTCCGACCGTTGGGACGATGTGCTCGCATTGATCATGCGCGCTTTCGCTTCGATGGACGGCGTTGTCGACCCGCCCTCCTCGGCCCACCATCTGACCGCCGACACCCTGAGCGACAAGGCGCGGCTGGAGACCGGCTTCGTGGCGGTGCAGGGCGACAGGATCGTCGGCTGCGTCTTTGCCCTTGAGAGGGCGGCGGACCTTTATGTCGGCAAGTTCGCGGTCGCGCCGGACCGCCAGGGACAAGGCATTGGCCGGCGGCTGATGCAGGCAGTCGAAGACCTTGCCCGTAGCCGCGGCAAGGCCGCCGTCGCGCTTCAGACGCGGATCGAGCTGACCGGGAATCATGAGGCCTTTGCTCGCCTCGGCTTTCGCGAAACTGAACGGACGGCGCATGAGGGCTATGCCAGGCCGACCTCGATCACCATGCGCAAAGCTATCTCGTAAGGTTTATCTTACGGTTTGTGGGCCGCGACAGCGTCAGGTCCTGAGCGGCAGCACCCGATCTGGCGGGCGGTGGCCGTCGACGAAGGCACGGATATTGATGATGACCTTCTCGCCCATATCGATGCGGCCCTCGAGCGTCGCCGAGCCCATATGCGGCAAAAGCACGACCTTGTTCTTGGCGGCGAGCTTCAGCAGCTTGCTGTTCAAAGCCGGCTCATGCTCGTAGACGTCGAGGCCGGCCCCGGCGATCTTGCCGTCCTGAATCAGCTTGACCAGCGCTTCCTCGTCGATGATGTCGCCGCGCGCGGTGTTGACGACATAGGCGGTGGGCTGCAGCAGCGCCAGCCGCCGCGCTGAAAGCAGATGGAAGGTTGCCGGCGTCGAGGGACAGTTGACCGAGATGATATCCATGCGGGCCAGCATCTGGTCGAGGCTTTCCCAATACGTCGCCTCCAGCCCGTCCTCCACGGCCGGCAGCACGCGGTGGCGGTTGTGGTAGTGGATCGACAGGCCGAAGGCCTTGGCCCGTCTGGCGACGGCGGTGCCGATTCGCCCCATGCCGACAATGCCGAGCCGCTTGCCCCAGATGCGCCGGCCCAGCATCCAGGTCGGAGACCAGCCGGCCCATTTCTTGTCACCGGTGAGCACATTGGCGCCTTCCGCCAGCCGCCGCGGCACCGCCAGCATCAGCGCCATGGTCATGTCGGCGGTGTCCTCGGTCAGGACATTCGGCGTGTTGGTGACGGTGATGCCCCTCTTGGCCGCGGCCGCGACATCGATCTTGTCGACGCCATTGCCGAAGTTGGCGATCAGCTTGAGGTTGTCGCCGGCCTGGGCGATCAGTGCGGCGTCGATCTGGTCGGTTACCGTCGGCACCAGCACGTCGGCCTCCTTGACTGCGGCGACCAGTTCCGGCTGCGTCATCGGCCGGTCCTCGACATTCAGCCTTGCGTCGAACAACTCGCGCATGCGGGTCTCGACCGGGTCGGGCAGCTTTCGCGTGATGACGACGAGAGGCTTCTTTTTGCCTGCCATTGTTTCCCTCCCGAGTACTTGCCGCAATTCCGAACGCAAAACCGCATCACACTTTTGCTGGAATTGCTTCTAACCCGATCTCGTTGAGACCTCTTTAACCAAGACCGGCGAAACTGAAAGCCGGTCGCGGTGCCGATTACTCCCTGTAACAAGCGGTGCCGCCGAAGACAAAGAAAAAGGGGCGCCGAGGCCGATGGGCAAGCGCCGAAAGGAATGAAAGTGTCTGGTTTCGCGTCGCTTCGCCTGACCCTCAGCGCAGCATTTCTCGGCGCTCTGCTTTATTCTCCGCTTGCCGTGGCGCAGAGTGCCGCTGCACCTGCCCAGGGCGTCGTCACGCTTGGTCCGAGTGGCCTGCCGCTGCCGCGCTTCGTCAGCCTGAAATCCGGCCGCGTCAACTCGCGCGTCGGTCCCGGGGCCAACTACTCGGTCGACTGGATGTATATGAAGGCCGGCCTGCCGATGGAGATCATCCAGGAATTCGACACATGGCGCCGCGTGCGCGATGCCGATGGTTCGGAAGGCTGGATCAACCAGTCGCTGCTGTCCGGCCGGCGCACGGCAATCGTTGCTCCGTGGCAGCGCGGCAAGGGTGCCCAGATCAACCTTCTCAACAGCCCCAACAAGGACGCAAGGGTGGTCGCGATGGTCGAGCCGGGCGTCATGGGCACGATCAAATCCTGCGACGGCCAGTGGTGCGAAATGACATTCGATGGCCACACAGGCTGGCTTGCCCAGTCGATCGTCTGGGGCGCCTATCCCGGCGAACGGGTCAAGGACTGATTCTTGACCCAGAATCTTATCCCCGATCCTTCACGGCCCGGTTGGGTGTGTTGAAATTCAGGTCAGCCTAGCGCCCGATACGGCCGAGATGGGTGTCCTGAAAGCCGGTTGGCAGCTTCAGGCCATAGGCCAGCGCACGGTCGATGGCGATGTGCGCGATCCAGATCAGCGCAACCGCCATCGCGGCCGCATTGCCCCACATGTGCCCGCCGAGCAGCAACAGCACGGGCACGGTAAGGGGGCCTCGCCGGTCATTCGCGGCGTTTGGGGCGCAGCCTCACCACGATATCGACATTGGCGATCTCCATCCCTTCCGGCGGCTCCGGCAGGTTGGCGACCGTCACCGGACCACTGTCGATGTCGAATATGCGGTTTTCGCCTTCGATGTAGAAATGGTGGTGGTCGGAGGTGTTGGTGTCGAAATAGGTTTTCGCGCCCTCCACGGCGAGGATGCGCAAAAGTCCCGCCTGGGTAAACTGGTGAAGGGCATTGTAGACGGTGGCCAGCGACACCGGCACGCCGGCGGCAACCGCCTCCTCGTGCAGTTCCTCGGCCGACAGATGCCGGTCGCCCTTGGCGAAAAGCAGATCGGCCAGCGCAATGCGCTGACGCGTCGGCCTCAGGCCAGCTTCACGGACCCGCTTGTCCACAGCGACATTTTCCTTCCGGCCGTCCAGGTCCATCTTCTCGTCGAACCCCACAGTTCCGCCCCAAGACACGCCCAGAATGGCAAAAAATGAACATCTGCCGAAACCGGACCTCTCAGGACATATATTCTGTCGTCCGAATGCGATCAATAGCGCGCATTGACCCAGGCAGACGAGCAGGCTAAGCGCAAACGCCGGTTTCCGGCCTGAAACAGATTGTGTTAGGAAACCAACGACAAGGGCACCCGATAGCCCGGAACGATATGGGGATGAGATTGATGGCGGGTAAATCCAGCTACGAGTACGACGAATTGCTGGCCTGCGCCCGCGGCGAACTATTCGGACCGGGCAACGCCCAGCTCCCCTATCCGCCGATGCTGATGTTCGACCGCATCACCGAGATCAGCGAGA
This sequence comes from Mesorhizobium sp. M7A.F.Ca.MR.148.00.0.0, assembly GCF_003997735.1. Lineage (NCBI taxonomy): Bacteria > Pseudomonadati > Pseudomonadota > Alphaproteobacteria > Hyphomicrobiales > Phyllobacteriaceae > Mesorhizobium > Mesorhizobium sp. M7A.F.Ca.MR.148.00.0.0. The sequence goes on from NZ_RZTB01000029.1 coordinate 28,922, forward strand.
CGGGCGGCGCCTTCGAGAAGGGTTTCATCCGCGCGGAGTTCGACATCAAGCCGGACCTGTGGTTCTTTGCCTGCCATTTCATCGGCAATCCGATCATGCCGGGGTGCCTCGGCCTCGACGCCATGTGGCAATTGACGGGCTTCTATCTTGGCTGGCTGGGCGAACCCGGCAAGGGGATGGCGCTGTCGACCGGTGAAGTGAAATTCAAGGGCATGGTCACGCCCTCGGTGAAGAAGGTCGAATATGGCATCGACTTCAAGCGCGTGATGCGGGGCCGGCTGGTGCTCGGCATCGCCGATGGCTGGCTGAAGGCGGATGGCGAACCCATATACGCGGCAACGGATTTGAAAGTCGGTCTGTCCAAGCAGTCGGCGGTTGGCTGACCGGCATCCCTGGCCAGCTCTCTGGCCAGCACCACTGGAAGGAGTTGCGAATGAGACGTGTCGTAGTCACAGGCATCGGCATTGTGTCGTCGATCGGCAACAATGCCAACGAGGTGCAGACCTCTCTGCATGACGCCAGATCCGGCATCAGCTTCTCCGATTCCTTCGCCGAACACGGCTTCCGCTGCCAGGTCTGGGGAGCGCCGACGCTCGATCCATCGGCCATGATCGACCGCCGTGCGATGCGCTTCCTGAGCCAGGGGGCTGCCTGGAACCATGTCGCCATGGATCAGGCGATCGCGGATGCGGGCCTCGGCGAGAGCGACATCACCAATGAGCGCACCGGCATCGTCATGGGATCGGGCGGACCATCCACCCGCACCATCGTCGAAGCTGCCGAAACGACGCTGAAGAACGGCAGTCCCAAGCGCATCGGTCCGTTCGCGGTGCCGAAGGCAATGTCGTCGACCGCATCGGCGACGCTTGCCACCTGGTTCAAGATCCACGGCGTCAACTACTCGATCTCGTCGGCCTGTTCGACCTCGGCGCATTGCATCGGCAATGGCTATGAATTGATCCAGTGGGGCAAGCAGGACATCATCTTTGCCGGCGGCCACGAGGATCTCGACTGGACAATGTCGGACCTGTTCGACGCCATGGGCGCGATGTCGTCGAAATTCAACGACAAGGCATCGACCGCTTCCCGCGCCTATGACGCCAATCGGGACGGCTTCGTCATCGCCGGCGGCGCCGGGGTGCTGGTGCTGGAAGAGCTTGAGCATGCCAAAGCGCGCGGCGCGAAAATCTATGCCGAGATCGTTGGCTATGGCGCGACGTCGGATGGTCACGACATGGTTGCCCCTTCAGGCGAGGGCGCGGTCCGCTGCATGCGCCAGGCGCTGGCCACGGTTTCCACACCGATCGACTACATCAACACCCATGGTACCTCGACGCCGGTGGGAGATTCCAAGGAAATGGGAGCGATCCGCGAGGTGTTCAGCTCAGAGATGCCGTATATCACCTCGACGAAGTCGCTGACCGGCCATTCGCTGGGCGCGGCTGGCGTGCAGGAATCCATCTATTCGATCCTGATGATGCAGGGCGGCTTCATCGGCGAAAGCGCCCATATCGAGAGCCTCGACCCCGAATTCGAGGGCATGCCGATCGTGCGAAAGCGCATCGACGACGCCAGGATCGACACTGTCTTGTCCAATTCGTTCGGCTTCGGCGGCACCAACGCCACGCTCGTTTTCCAGCGCTATTCCGCATAAGGATTTGCCGGCCATGGACGGATTGATGAAGGGCAAGCGCGGGCTTGTCATGGGTGTCGCCAACGATCACTCGATCGCCTGGGGCATCGCCCGGAAATTAGCCGAACATGGCGCGGAACTCGCCTTCACCTATCAGGGTGATGCCTTCGGACGCCGGGTCAGGCCGCTGGCCGACAAGCTCGGCGCCTCGCTGGTCGTGCCGTGCGACGTCGAGGACAGCGATTCTATCGCGGCCACGTTCGAGACTCTGGGCAAGGAATGGGGCGGGCTGGATTTCGTCGTCCACGCCATTGGCTTTTCCGACAAGAACGAGCTGAAAGGCCTCTACGCCGACACCAGCCGGGACAATTTCGTCCGCACCATGTTGATCTCCTGCTACTCCTTCACCGAGGTCGCCCGCCATGCGGCCACCTTGATGAAGGACGGCGGATCGATGATCACGTTGACCTATGCGGGGTCGGTCCGCGTCATGCCGAACTACAATGTCATGGGCGTCGCCAAGGCAGGGCTGGAGGCGAGTGTCCGGTATCTTGCGAACGACTACGGTCCGCGCGCCATCAGGGTGAACGGCATATCGGCTGGACCGGTGCGCACGCTTGCCGGCGCCGGCATTTCCGATGCGCGCCACATGTTTTCCTACCAGCAGCGAAACTCGCCGCTGCGCCGCACGGTGACCATCGACGAGGTCGGCGGCTCGGCGCTTTATCTGTTGTCGGATCTGTCTTCCGGGGTTACCGGCGAAATCCACTATGTCGATTCCGGCTATCACATCGTTTCCATGCCGACGCTCGACGAATTGAAGCAGACCGACGGCGCACGAGACTAACGCCTGCCGCCCAAAGATGCGCGGCGGTTTTAAAATGGCGACATTTGAAGACACGAAGCTTAGGCGCGCCAGTTGAATCCGTTTCAGCGCCATGCGCGTTGATCCGCTCAAGAAATACTTTCGGTCCAATAAAATTGGATTCATTCGCGGAAACTCATTTTAAGGAGATATCCGCTAGAAAGCCCCGTACTCAGGGGAACTTTCAATGCTCGCCGTCAGCAACCCGAAGCGAACACCGGTGTTCCGACTGCTCACCATAGCGAGTTCGGGTCTCGGCAGTTTCGTCCTCGGGCTCTGGGGCCTGAAGCTCGGTCTCGGCGATGGTTTTGCCGGCATCTCCGCGGACATGATGGTCTCGGTGATGGCCGCTCTTTGCGCACTGGCGGCGTCGGTCGCCGCGATGTCCTTCTTCGCCGGCGTCGATGAATCAGCGGATTTCGTCTTCACGGAAACCCATTTCGACAAGCTGACCGGCCTGGTGGCACGCCCGGCGATGGTCGGCAAGATTGCCGAGGCGGCATGCGCGACCAGCCGGACCGGCGAGCCGATGTTCCTCATCGATATCGACATCGACCGCTTCAAGCAGATCAACGACGCCATCGGCTACAGCCAGGGCGACGAGTTGATCCGCGCCTTCACCAAGCGCTTGAAGACGTGCGTGCCACCGCGCGCGCTGATCGGACGCATCGGCGCCGGTGAATTCGCGATCCTGCTGCCCGACAATCAAGTCTCAGGGTCCTTGGAAAGCACCATAGAGAGGCTCATCGACGAGATGATGGAGCCCTATGATCTCGGTACGCACCTGCAATCGGTCAGCCTGTCGGTCGGCATCGTGGCGATGCCAAAGGACGGCATCGATCCGGTCCTCATCCTGCGCCGCTCCAATCTGGCGCTGCAGAACGCGCGCGCCAGCGGCGTGGGCAACTGGTCGGTCTTCCATGCCGAAATGGGCAGGGTCGCCGACCATCGACAATGGATCGAATCCGAACTGCACATAGCCTTCGAACGTGGTGACTTCGACCTTCATTACCAGCCGCAGCTCGATCTCCCGACCGGCCGCATAGTCGGGTATGAAGCGCTTATCCGCTGGCGGCATCCAGAACGCGGCATGATCCCGCCGATGGAGTTCATTCCGATCGCCGAGGAAACCGGCATGATCGGCCCGATCGGCGAATGGGTGCTGCGCAAAGCCTGCAGCGACGCCCGGCATCTGCCCGACGACTGCTTCGTCGCCGTCAACATCTCGCCCGTCCAGTTCATGACCAAGGATTTTGTCGGCATCGTGCGCGACGCCATGACGAGCACCGGCATCAAGCCGTCGCGGCTGGAGCTGGAAGTGACCGAGACGGCGATGATGCAGGACCGCGACCGCGCCGCCGCCATCCTGAAGGAGCTCGCGGATATGGGCATCTCGGTCGCCGTCGACGATTTCGGCACCGGCTATTCCAATTTGAGCTACCTGATCGATTTCTCGTTCGGCAAGCTGAAGATCGACCGGTCCTTCGTCAGCCGCCTCGACACCGATTCCAGCTCGGGTGCGGTCGTCTCGACCATCGTCGGGCTGTCGCGCGCGCTCGGCGTCAGCATCATTGCCGAAGGCGTCGAGACCGAAAGCCAGGCGACGCTGCTCAGGGCAGCCGGCTGCGAGGTGGTGCAAGGCTACCTGTACGGCAGGCCGGCCCCCCTCAGGATCAGGGTCGGCGACGTGCATGTCACCGATGAGGTCCGACGCGTCGCCAATCTGCATTGAACGCGGTGCATTGTATCAACGACGAGCGACAAGCACCTTGAACATGCCGTCGCGGGCGAGTTCGGCATGGCTCGAAAAAGCGGCCGCCAGGATCGGCTCATAGGGAAGCTGGCGGTTGGCGACCATGAACAGCCGCCCACCTGGTTTCAAGGCCTTGGCCGCCGCGCGGATCATGCCGGCGCCGATCTCCGGCTCGGCCGCCCGGCTGCGGTGAAAGGGCGGGTTCATGGCGATCGCGTCGTAGCGCTTCTCGACCGGTTCCTTCAGCAGATCGATCCAGAAGAAATTCCTGGCGATCGACTGGCCGACCCCTGCCAGATGGAGCTTTGCGGCTTCGAGCGAGGCGAAATCGGCCTCATAGAGGTCGAGCGCTGAAATGCCCGGTGAGCGGACGGCGATCTCGGCAGCCAGATACCCCCAGCCGGCGCAGAAATCGGCAATGTTGCCACGCAGATCATTGGGCAGGTTCTCGACCAGCAATTTCGAGCCGGTATCGATCCGGTCGAAGGAAAACATGCCGGGCGCGGTGCGGAACCGGTTTTCAACCAGCAGAGCGGGATTGGCGGCGCGCAATTCTTCCGCCGCGGCGAGGTCCGCGGGACGGCGTAACCAGAAGGCGATGCCGTGATATTTCGGCAGATGGCCCTCCAGGGGGACAAGTTCGCCGACGCGCTTGCGCAGGCTGGCAATGCCATCGTCCTTGCCGCCGCCAACGACGACTAAGCCGCCCGGCGCCACACGCTCAAGCGCCTCCGCGAGGCGCACTTCGTTCAGACCCCGATGCCGGCCGGCAAGCACAAGTGCCATATCGAAGCCATCGCCTTCCACTTGCGCGGTGACGACGCAGCCAGACGCCTGCAGCGCGCTAAAATGCGGCCGGAAGCCCTGCACGAGGTGAAGCGTCGCCTCGAAGCCTTCAGGCAGGCGAAAACCCGGCTCAGCGCCGAGAAACAGGGCGCGCGTAGCCTTTCCCGGCAAAGAAACAGCCTCGGCCTCGAAGGGATGGAAAAGCGTCTTCAACGGCTCGGCGGACATTGTTCGATCTCGACTTGTCTGGGCGATTTGAAAGTGAAAACCGGGGCTGAAATGAAAACGGGCGCGACATAAGCCGCGCCCGCTTCAATTCATGAACTCAAGACGTTCAAGCGGCGTTTTCTTCGCCTTCGGTCTTCTTGTCGCGGGCGAGTTCCTTGCCGGTGGCCTGGTCGACGACCTTCATCGACAGGCGGACCTTGCCGCGCTCGTCGAAGCCCATCAGCTTGACCCAGACCTTGTCGCCTTCCTTGACCACGTCCGAGGTCTTGGCGACCCGGTCGTTGGCAAGCTGCGAGATGTGGACGAGGCCGTCACGCGGACCGAAGAAGTTGACGAAAGCGCCGAAATCCGCGGTCTTGACGACCGTACCTTCGTAGATCTCGCCGACTTCCGGCTCGGCGACGATGGTGTGGATCCACTTCTTCGCCGCCTCGATCTCCTTGGCGTTGGACGAAGCGATCTTGACCGTGCCGTCGTCCTCGATGTTGATCTTGGCGCCGGTCTTTTCGACGATCTCGCGGATCACCTTGCCGCCCGAGCCGATCACGTCACGGATCTTGTCGGTCGGGATGTGCATCACTTCGATGCGCGGTGCGAACTCACCCAGTTCCGAACGCGCGCCGGTCAGAGCATGCGCCATCTCGCCGAGGATGTGCTGGCGGCCATCCTTGGCCTGGTCCAGCGCGATCTTCATGATCTCCTCGGTGATGCCTTCGATCTTGATATCCATCTGCAGCGAGGTGATGCCGTTCGCGGTGCCGGCGACCTTGAAGTCCATGTCGCCGAGGTGATCCTCATCACCAAGGATGTCGGACAGAACGGCGAAACGCTCGCCTTCCTTGATCAGGCCCATGGCGATACCGGCGACCGGCTTTGCCAGCGGCACGCCGGCATCCATCAGCGCCAGCGAGGTGCCGCAGACGGTGGCCATCGACGACGAGCCGTTGGACTCGGTGATCTCCGAGACGACGCGCAGCGTGTAGGGGAACTGGTCGGCACTCGGCAGCATCGGGCGAATGGCGCGCCAGGCGAGCTTGCCATGGCCGATTTCGCGACGGCCCGGCGAACCCATGCGGCCGGTCTCGCCGACGGAGTAGGGAGGGAAGTTGTAGTGAAGGAGGAACTTCTCCTTGTACATGCCGGTCAGCGAATCGACATACTGCTCGTCCTCGCCGGTGCCGAGCGTGGCAACGACCAGCGCCTGGGTCTCGCCGCGGGTGAACAGCGCCGAACCGTGGGTGCGCGGCAGGACGCCGACTTCGGAAACGATCTTGCGGACCGTCTTGAGGTCACGGCCATCGATGCGCGAGCCGGTGTCGAGAATGTTCCAGCGCACGACCTTGGCCTGGAGTTCCTTGAAAACCGAACCGATCTGCTCGGAGGTGTACTTGGCGTCTTCGCCTTCGGCCGGGGCGAACGCTGCCTTGACCTTCGCCTTGACGGCGTCGACGGCGGCGTAGCGCTTCTGCTTGTCGACGTTCTTGTAGGCATTGCTGAGTTCGTCGCCGACGATCTTCAGCATCTCGGCTTCAAGCGCGGAATAGTCCGGCGCGGTGAAGTCGCGCGGCTCCTTGGCGGCGACTTCGGCCAGCTTGATGATGGCGTCGATGACCGGCTGGAAACCCTTGTGGCCGAACATGACGGCGCCGAGCATCAGCTCTTCGCCCAATTCCTTGGCCTCGGACTCAACCATCAGCACGGCGTCGGTGGTGCCGGCGACGATCAGGTCGAGCTTCGATTCCTGCATCTCGTCGACATGCGGGTTGAGCACGTATTCGCCGTTGATATAGCCAACGCGGGCGCCGCCGATCGGGCCCATGAAGGGCACGCCCGAGAGCGTCAGGGCAGCCGAGGTGGCCACGATCGACAGGATGTCGGGATCGTTCTCGAGGTCATGTTGGACGACGGTGACGACGATCTGCGTGTCGTTCTTGTAGCCGGAGGCGAAGAGCGGGCGGATCGGGCGGTCGATGAGGCGGGAAACCAGCGTTTCCTTCTCGCTCGGACGGCCTTCACGCTTGAAATAGCCACCCGGGATCTTGCCGGCGGCGTAAGTCTTTTCCTGGTAGTTGACGGTCAGCGGGAAGAAATCGAGGCCGGGCTTCGGCTCCTTCATCGAAACAACGGTGGCGAGAACCTTGGTCTCGCCGTAGGTGGCGAGCACCGCGCCGTCAGCCTGGCGTGCGATCTTGCCGGTTTCGAGGATGAGCGGACGGCCGCCCCATTCGATTTCCACTTTGTGGTGATTGAACATGTCTTGTCCTTAATATGAGGAAAGGGCCGCGCCGTTTCACGGTGCGCGGATGCCCTTTCCCTGGCTTCCTTTCTCGGGCAGCCACGGGCAAGACAACGGGAAGCTCGGGTGATTTCGGCGCACTGCGCGCGCGAGCGTCCTGCAATCCTGCCCCATGACCGTCCATGGGCGGTTTCGAGTGCCCTCTGCACGATCGAAACCGGGTCTGGCCAGTCGATACGACTGGCAGAATGCGCGACCGGCGGGCTCTCCTTCGAAAGCCCGCCGGTCAATTCGTCAACGACGCAGACCGAGCTTCTCGATCAGCGTCTGGTAGCGCGCGTCGTCCTTGCGCTTGAGATAATCAAGCAGGCTGCGGCGCTGGGAGACGAGAGCAAGCAGACCACGGCGGGAATGGTTATCCTTCTTGTGGTCCTTGAAATGGTCGGTCAGGTTCTTGATGCGCTCGGAAAGGATGGCCACCTGGACTTCCGGAGACCCGGTATCGCCCTTGGCGGTTGCGAATTCACCCATCAATTCCTGTTTGCGCTCGGCAGTAATCGACATCGTGTTTTTCCTTATCTGTTTGAGGAAACGGGTCGCCCTCAGCCGGGATGTCGTCCAGCAGGGGCCGGTGCAAGCAAAGCGTCACAGCGCTATGCTGCGGCGCATATAGTGCAATTCCCCGGAAAACACCAGCCCAATTCACCAGCCGGCTTTTCAGGCCCAAAATGGCAGGTTTATCCTTGTCAAAGCCATTTCTTCCATTTGAAGAAGGCGATCAGCCCGAACGCGACAAGCGCCATGAACAGCAGCGACAAGGGATAGCCATAATAGGCCTTCAGTTCCGGCATGTTCCAGGGCGAAGACTCCGGGTCGAAATTCATGCCCCAGATGCCGACCAGGAAGGTGAGCGGCATGAAGATGACCGATACGATGGTGAGATAGCTGATGACGTCGTTGGTGCGCGCCTGGCTCAGCGACAGGTGCATCTCGATCAGGCCGGTCAGCATGTCGCGCTGGGTTTCGACCAGTTCGATCAGCCGCAGCGCATGGTCGAGCGTGTCGTTGAGGAAGATCTTGGTCTCGGCCTTCACATAGGGCACATCGTTGCGGATCAGCGTCGCCAGCGCATCGCGCATTGGCCAAAGCACGCCTTTCAGCACGTTGGCGTCGCGCCGCAATTCATGCAGCTGCCGCATCTGATGCTTGTGCGGCGAATGCAGCATCTCGTCCTCGATGCTGTCGACCGTATCGCCGGCGGCCTCGATCGGCGGAAAGGAGCTGTCGACGATGGCGTCGATCAGCGCATAGGCGAGGTAATCGGCACCGCGGGCGCGCAGCCGGTTGGGCGCCGAACTTTCGATGCGCTTGCGCACCGGATCGAACGGATCGCCTTCCCGCTCCTGGAAGGTGACGACGAAGTTGCTGCCGAAGAAGACGGCGATCTGCTCATAGCGATGCGAGGTGACGTCGTCGATCATCCTGACGACGACGAAGGCATGGTCCTCGAAGAAGTCGACCTTCGGCCGCTGGCCGGTGTTGACGACGTCCTCCAGCGCCAGCGGATGCAGGCTGAAAATGCGGCCGATCTCCTCGATCAGCGGGATGTTGGCGAGGCCGGTGCAGTCGAGCCAGAGGACCGGCCATTTGTCGCAATGGGTGTTGAGGTCGTCGATGCTGGCATTTTCGATGGTCTTGAATTTTTCGGGCGAGATCAGCGTCAGCCTGAGTTCGCTGCGCCGCGCCGAGGGGTCGGCGATCAGCGTGCCAGGCGACGCACCGACCGGCGGCCGCCGCGTCTTCACCGGCGCCCGTTTGTTCACCGCTTCGGCCTTTGCCATGTGCCCCTCGAACGTAGAGTCGAACTGAAGTTAGACGAGAGCCGTCACCCGGCAAAGACCCGCTTGGGCTTGAACATGCCCTGCTCGATGGCACCGATGGCGACCAGCTTGCCGCGCGCCGTGGCGCAGGCTTCCTCGGCTTCTACCGGTGCATCGCGGCCGCGGATGATGACTGGGTTGCCAAGGCGGATCTTGGTCGCTGCATCGTCGCTGATGGCTATCTGCGGCAGGCAATCGAGGGCAGCCGATGTGTCGACCAGGAGCGCATCGATGGCATCGAAGTCGATCGGTGCTTCCGCCGCGCCTGCGGCTTCTGTCGCGTCGGCGGCTTCCGTCGCGTCGGCGATATCAGTCGCGTCCGCGTTTCCCTCCACCACGCCGAAACGGGCGGCTTCCAATTCGGCGATAGTGACGAAGTCTTCCGAGGTGAACGGTTCGACCTCGACCCGGCGCAATTCGGAGATATGGCCGAAACAGCCCATGTCGCGGCCCATGTCGCGGGCCAGCGAACGCACATAGGTGCCCTTGCCGCACTCGACCTCGAAAACAGTATGGTCGGCGCCATGCTCGACAACGTCCAGACGGCCGATCTCGATCTCTCGCGCGGGTATGTCGACCGTCGCACCGTCGCGGGCCAGATCATAGGCGCGCTCGCCGGCGATCTTGATGGCCGAGAATTGCGGCGGCGTCTGCATGATGACGCCGGTGTATTTCGGCAGCAGGGCGAGCACCTCGGCTTCCGACGGACGCAGATCGGACTCCTTCGTCACCGGACCTTCGAGGTCATCGGTGGAGCGCTCCTGCCCCCATGCGACGGTGAAGCGATAGATCTTGGCGCCGTCCTGCACGTAGGGAACGGTCTTGGTGGCCTCGCCAAGCGCGATCGGCAGCATGCCAGACGCCAGCGGGTCGAGCGTGCCGGCATGGCCGGCCTTTTCGGCCTGGAACAACCATTTGATCTTGGAGACGGCTTCGGTCGAGCCCATGCCGACCGGCTTGTCCAGGATCAGCCAGCCCGAGATCGGCCGGCCCTTCTTCTTGCCGCGGCGCGCCACTATTCGGTGTCCTTGTTGTCGTCTTTGTCCTGGTCCGCGTTTTGCTGGTCCTCAGGACTCAGATCGCGCGCCACTTCCGGCGATTTCAAGAGGTCGTTGATCCTGGCGAAATTGTCGAAGGAGGTGTCGAGTTTGAAGCGAAACTCCGGCATGAATTTCATCTGCCGCAGCGCGCCGGAGACACGGCCACGGATGAATTTCGCATGCTTGTTCAGCGCCTCGACCACCGCATCGGTATCCTTGGCGCCGAGTGGCGAAACGAAAGCGGTAGCGACCTTCAAATCGGGCGACATGCGCACTTCCGAGACCGACACCACGGTGTTCTCGATCAGCGGATCGATGATCTCGCCGCGCTGCAGGGTTTCGGACAGCGCATGGCGCACCTGTTCGGCGACGCGCAGCATGCGCTGGGATGGGCTGGATGTGGTTGGACGGGGCATTTTTCTCTATCCTGAAGCGTGAGGCGCGGGATGGGACCGTGCCGCATGTCTCATATGGGTCGTTCTCAATAGACCTCGGGCGGCGGCCTTTCGGCCACCGCCCGGTATGGACAAGTCACTCGAACTCAGAGTGTCCGGGTCACCATCTCGACGCGGAAGCACTCGATGACGTCGCCGACGCGCATGTCCTCGTAGTTCTGGAAGGCCATGCCGCATTCCTGGCCGCCGGGAACTTCCGAAACTTCGTCCTTGAAGCGCTTCAGGGTCTTCAGCGTCCCTTCGTGGATGACGACGTTGTCACGGATCAGGCGCACACCCGCACCACGCTCGACCTTGCCTTCGGTGACACGGCAGCCGGCGATCTTGCCGACTTTGGTGATGTCGAAGATTTCGAGGATCTGCGCATTGCCGATGAAGGTCTCGCGACGCTCCGGCGACAGCAGGCCCGACAGAGCCGCCTTCACGTCATCCACAAGGTTGTAGATGATCGAGTAATAGCGGATCTCGATGCCAGCCGCCGCTGCGGCGGCACGCGCCTGGACGTTGGCGCGGACGTTGAAGCCGATGATCGCGGCACCCGAAGTCTCCGCCAACGACACGTCGCTTTCGGTGATGGCGCCGGCGCCGGCATGGACGATGCGCGCACGGACTTCGTCGGTGCCGAGCTTGTCGAGCGCGGCGTTGATCGCCTCGATCGAGCCCTGCACGTCACCCTTGATGACCAGCGGAAATTCCTTCAGCCCGCTTGTCTGCAATTGCGACATCATCTGCTCGAGCGAACCGCGCTGGCCGGCATGCTTGGCAACGGCCTTCTCGCGCGCCAGACGCTGGCGGTATTCGGTGATCTCGCGGGCACGGGCCTCGTTGTTGACCACGGCGAAGCGGTCGCCGGCCTGCGGGGTGCCCTGCAAGCCAAGCACTTCCACCGGCATCGCCGGCGGCGCTTCCTTGATCTGCACGCCACGATCGTTGACCAGCGCACGCACCCGGCCCCATTCGTTGCCGGCAACGAGGATGTCGCCCGGCATCAGCGTGCCGGTCTGCACCAGCACGGTGGCAACGGGACCACGGCCCTTGTCGAGCTGGGCTTCGATGACGACGCCTTCGGCGGTACGATCCGGATTGGCCTTCAGGTCGAGAATTTCGGCCTGCAGCAGGATCGCCTCGAGCAGCTTGTCGAGATTGGTGCCCTTGGTCGCCGACACTTCGACGTCCAGAACTTCACCGCCCATGGATTCGACGAAAACCTCGTGGCGCAGCAGTTCGGAGCGCACTTTCTGCGGATCGGCATCATGCTTGTCGATCTTGTTGATCGCCACGATGATCGGAACGCCGGCCGCCTTGGCATGGCTGATCGATTCGATCGTCTGCGGCATGACGCTGTCGTCGGCGGCAACCACCAGGATGGCAATGTCGGTCGCCTGGGCGCCACGAGCACGCATCGCCGTGAAGGCGGCGTGGCCGGGCGTGTCGATGAAGGTGATCTTGTGACCGTTCTTCTCGACCTGGTAGGCGCCGATATGCTGGGTGATGCCGCCGGCTTCGCCGGAGACGACATTGGCGTTGCGGATCGCGTCGAGCAGCGAGGTCTTGCCATGATCGACGTGACCCATGATCGTCACGACCGGCGGACGCGAAACCAGGTCCTCGGCATTGTCGGCGATGTTGAACAGGCCTTCCTCGATGTCGGACTCGGCGACGCGGCGGACCGTGTGGCCGAATTCGGTAGCAACCAGCTCGGCCGTGTCGGCATCGATGACGTCGCCCGGCTTCAGTATCTGGCCCTGCTTCATGAAGAACTTGACCAGGTCGACCGCGCGCTCGGACATGCGTTGCGCCAGTTCCTGGATCGTAATGGTCTCTGGTAGGATCACTTCGCGCATGACTTTCTCGCGCGGCTCATTGTGCATCGCGCGCTTGAATTTTTCCTGGCGGCGACGCATCGACGACAGCGAACGGGCTCGCGCATCTTCGTCGGACAAGGCTGAATTCAGCGTCAGCTTGCCGCGGCGGCGGTCTTCCTCGGCCTTGGTCGGCTTGGCCGGACGCGCCACTTCGGGCGTGACCGGACGGCGCACCGGTGCGCCGGCACCAACACGCTTCGGCTTGGCCACTTCCTCGTCATCGACCGTTGCCAGTTCGGCAGCCAATGGCGCGCGTCGACGGGCCTCTTCCTCAGCCCGACGGCGGGATTCGGCCTCGGTCTGCAACCGCGCCTCTTCCTCGGCCTGGCGGCGTGCGGATTCATCGCGTTCGCGCTTGCGGCGCTCTTCGTCCTCGGCACGACGCTTGGCATCCTCGGCGGCGCGCTGGCGGTCCTCGACCTCGCGAACCTTCGAGCCCTCGAGCGCCCTGCGGCGCGCTTCCATTTCACTGCGCGACAGTTCGTTCAGCACCATACCGCTGCGTTCGACCGGGGCCGGCGGCGGTGGTGGTGCCTTCGGTGCTTCCGGCACGACGACGGGTGCGGCCACGACCGCCGGCTTCGGTGTGAAGACCGGGGCGGCAACAGGCTCCGGCTTGTCGCCGGGCATCGAGAACTTGCGCTTCTTGGTTTCGACGACGACCTGCTTGGTGCGGCCGTGCGAGAAGTTCTGGCGCACAGTGCCCTGTTCCATACCGGGGCGCTTCAGCGTCAAGGTCTTCTTCGGCGTCACACTCAGCGTATTGTCGTCACCCGATTTCGTATCGCTCATTCCATATCCTCTGCGGCATCATCTTCGTCAGCAACAGCCGCAAGCATTGCCAGATCGTCCGGGGAACCGCCCCGATACCGGTCGAGCGCAACCATGCGCTTCTGGACCGCCCTGCCCGCGTCTCCCGCGAGAACGGCAGCATGTATCACATTTGTACCGCCCAATGCCAAGCTCAACTCGGCCTCGGAGAAAAGTTTGTAGGCAAGGATAGCGGGCCCGCCGAGATGGACTGTCGCCCGCCGCGCCTGGCTGATCTTGCGCACGCCGTCATCGGACGCCTCGGTCGCGTGGAGCACGAAAAGCGCCAATCCGCCGCGAACAGCACTTTCGACCTTGGTAGCACCAAGCGAAATTGCGCCTGCCTTACGGGCAAGACCAAGCATGCCCAGAGCGTGCCTGGAAAGCAGCCCGTCGATCATGCCGCCAAGATCGGGCGGCACGACCACCTGTGCCTTGAAGGCGCGGGCAAAGAGGTTCTTCGCCGCAGCCTTCTCGATATGTAGGCGGTCGGCGCTCACCCAGCAACCGCGGCCGGGCAGATTTCTCTTGATGTCGGGAACGACGGCCGAATCCGGGCCGACGACGAACCGGATCAGTTCATCCGGTTCGGCTTGTTTGCGCGTAACGATGCAGGTGCGATCGTTCATCTCGTCCAGGGGCGGGTTCGGTGCGATGCGGTTTCACCTCACGCACCAACGGCTTCGTCAGCCGAGACTTCTTCGGCTGCAAGCTCGTCTTCGGTGATCCAGCCGGCCTTGAGGCGGGCGGCCAGAACCATCTGTTCGGCGTCCGCGCGGGTCACGCCATGATTGGCCAGTACGCCCGGATAGACCTTGGTCTCACCGTCCTTGCGTTCCTTCCAGCCGGTCAGGTCGTCGGCGGCATAGCCGGCGAAATCCTCGATCGTCTTCACGCCGTCCTCGCCAAGCGTCACCATCATGGCGGTGGTGACGCCGGGGATTTCGCGCAACTCGTCCGAAACACCGAGCGCCTTGCGCTTGTCATCATGCTCGGCCTCGATCTTCTCCAGATATTCGCGGGCGCGGGTCTGGATTTCCGAAGCGGTATCCTCGTCGAAACCGTCGATCGAGGCGATCTCGCCGGAATCGACATACGCGACTTCCTCGACGCTGGTGAAGCCTTCGGAGGCCAGCACCTGGCCGACCATCTCGTCGACGTCGAGGGCTTCCATGAACAGCGACGAACGCTCTACGAATTCCTTCTGGCGACGCTCGGATTCTTCGGCCTCGGTGAGGATGTCGATATCCCAACCGGTCAGCTGCGAAGCCAGACGCACGTTCTGGCCGCGGCGGCCGATGGCCAGCGACAGCTGGTCGTCGGGAACCACGACTTCGATGCGCTCGGCATCCTCGTCGAGCACGACCTTGGCGACTTCCGCCGGCTGCAGCGCGTTGACGATGAAGGACGCCGCAGAAGGCGACCACGGAATGATGTCGATCTTCTCGCCCTGCAATTCGCCGACGACGGCCTGGACGCGGCTGCCGCGCATGCCGACGCAGGCGCCGACCGGATCGATCGAGCTGTCGCGCGAGATAACGGCGATTTTGGCGCGCGAACCCGGGTCGCGGGCGACCGATTTGATCTCGATGATGCCGTCATAGATTTCCGGCACTTCCATGGTGAACAGCTTGGCCATGAACTGCGGATGGGTACGCGACAGGAAGATCTGCGGGCCGCGCTGCTCGCGGCGCACATCGTAGACATAGGCGCGGACGCGGTCGCCATATTTGTAGTTTTCACGCGGGATCAGCTCATCGCGACGGATGATCGCTTCGCCGCGGCCGAGATCGACGATGACGTTGCCGTATTCGACGCGCTTGACGGTACCGTTGACGATCTCGCCGATGCGGTCCTTGTACTCGTCATACTGGCGGTCGCGTTCGGCCTCGCGGACCTTCTGCACGATGACCTGCTTGGCCGACTGGGCCGCGATGCGGCCGAAATCCATGGGCGGCAGCTGTTCGGCGATGAAGTCGCCGAGCTGGGCGTCGGGATTGCGCTCGCGAGCCGAGGAAATGGCGATCTGCGTGGCGTAGTCATCGACCTTCTCGACCACTTCCATCAGCCGCTGCAGCTTCATCTCACCGGTGTTCGGGTTGATGTCGGCGCGGATGTTGGTCTCCTGACCGTAACGCGAGCGCGCCGCCTTCTGGATCGCATCGGCCATGGCGGCGATGACGATCGACTTGTCGATCGACTTTTCACGCGCGACCGCGTCGGCGATCTGCAGCAATTCAAGTCTGTTGGCGCTTACAACCATCGTTTTTCTCCGGAGCTTGTTTGCCGGGCCTTTGCGCCCGGCAGCTCAATCATAGTTCCTGTTCGTGGTCTTCCGTGCCGTCCGCTTCCGCACCCGACTCGTCGTCGTCCGGTTCGCCGCGGCGCTTCTTGGCTTCCTTGCGCGCCCTGTTGTCCTTCGACAGGGCATCGCGGATGAGATCGTCGGTCAGGATCAGGCGCACGTCGGCAATCGCATCGTAGGGGACACGCACCGTCGGCTCCTCGCCATAGGCTGCCTTGTCGCGCTCGATCAGCACATCGTCTTCGCCGGCTTCGGCGATCTTGCCCTTGAAGCGCTTGCGGTCGGCGACGACCATCGATGTTTCCATCTTCACCAGATGACCCGTCCAGGTCGTGAAATCCGATTTACGGACCAGTGGCCGGTCGATGCCGGGCGACGAGACTTCGAGGTGATAGGCCTTTTCGATCGGATCATCGACGTCGAGCGCCGGCGACACCGCGCGGCTGACCTCTTCGCAATCCTCGACGGTCATGGTGCCGTCCTCGCGTTCGGCCAAGATCTGCAGCGTCAGCCCGTTCTGGCCCGACAGATGCACCCGCACGAGGCGGAAGCCGATGCCGCGCAGAACCGGCTGGACGATCAGCGCGATGCGCGCATCGATGCCGCTTTCGCGGATGATGCGATCGTCGCCCTCGCTTGCCGTTGCAGTCATTGAAGCCCTGTCGTTCTCTACCAAGTTATCGGCAGGTAATAAAAAAGAGCGGGACCGGGTGGACCCACTCTTCGTCATACCGACCAAGAATTTGAGGCTGATATAGACGATGACGGCCTGTGTTTCAAGCCCGCTGTGCTGGTCGGGCAACGCCGCCATCGAGGCGGCCCGCGCCAGCGTTGCATGGGGCGCATGGCGCCTATGCGGCGATACCCATGGGATCGGCGCTAAAACGCACCTATTTATGTTGCGCTGCACAAATGTGGCCGTGCGCCATACGTGCGCGAAAGGACATGATCATGAGCAACCGCAAGATATTTTCTGCAATAGGCGACTTCTTCACCGTATTCGGCAGCGCCGTGGCCGCTTCGCGGGCCGTGGAAGCCGGCCGCAGGCCACGCGCCAACGACCTGCGCAATCTCGGCGTCGAGCCTGCCGCCTTCGATCGCATCGGCCGCCGCTTCTAGCTTTGACGCAATTCCGGACGGAAAACCGTTTCACACTTTTCCTGGAATTTCTCTAAGACCGCGAGCTTATTTCCGAATGAAGGTAAGATAGGCCGGCCGCCGGCCCTCACGGATGGCCTTGGCCTCGTAACGGGTGCCCGGCCAACCTTCATAGGGCCGGTGCCAGTCCACCGCCTCGCGAGCCTGCCATGCGAACGCGCCATGCGCGCGGCAATGCAGCAGGGTCCAGTTGACATAGGTGTCGATGTCGGACGCGAAGCGGAATTTTGAACCAGGCTTCAGCACACGCGCGAACCGCTCGAGATTGGCCGGGCTGACGAAGCGCCGCTTCCAGTGTTTCTTCTTCGGCCAAGGGTCGGGATAGAGCAGATCGATGCCGTCGAGCGAGGCTTGCGGCAGCCAGTCGAGCAGCCTTGTGGCGTCGTCGTCATAGACCCGCAGATTGGCGAGTGGTTTCTCGCGCACCGCCATCATCATCTTGGCCATGCCGTTGACGAAGGGCTCGACGCCGATAAAGCCGATCGAAGGCGCCTCGATCGCACGATGCAGGAGATGCTCGCCACCGCCGAAGCCAATCTCGAGGCGAACCGCGCTGACATCCGTCTCAAACAGAGTGCTGAGCTCGGTCGGCGGTTCAGCCGTCAGATCGAGCCGATATGTGCCAAAGCCGCTTTCCAGTGCGGCCGCCTGCTGCGGACGCATGGTTTTGCCGCGCCGGCGACCGAAAAAGGCTTCGGTCGCGCGGCTTGGTCTGTCCTTCGGATCCATGGTGGGACTTTGCGGCGCCGCTGTCAGGCGGCGACCGCGTCCTTGAGCGCCTTGGCGAGATCGGTCTTTTCCCAGGAGAAAGACCCATCACGGCCGGCCTTGCGGCCGAAATGGCCGTAGGACGACGTCTTGGCGTAGATCGGTTTGTTGAGATCGAGGTGACGGCGGATGCCCGACGGCGACAGATCCATCACCGTGCGCAGCGCGTCCTCGAGCTTTGCCTCGTCGACCTTGCCGGTACCGTGCAAGTCGACATAGACCGACAGCGGCTGAGCAACGCCGATGGCGTAGGAAAGCTGGATGGTGCAGCGGTCGGCGAGTTTCGCCGCCACGACGTTCTTGGCCAGGTAGCGCGCCGCATAGGCCGCCGAACGATCCACCTTGGTGGTGTCCTTGCCGGAGAAGGCACCGCCGCCATGGGGTGCGGCACCGCCATAGGTGTCGACGATGATCTTGCGGCCGGTCAGCCCGGCGTCGCCGTCCGGCCCGCCGATGACGAACTTGCCGGTCGGATTGATGTACCACATGCAGTTGTCGGCGATCTTCAGCTCGCCCAGCGCCTCCCGGATATAGGGTTCGACGACCTTGCGGACCTTCTTCGAATCCCAGCTCGCATCGAGATGCTGCGTGGACAGCACGATCTGCGTCGCCTCGGCGGCCTTGCCGTCGACATAGCGAACGGTGACCTGGCTCTTGGCATCCGGTCCGAGCCTGCCGGCTTCACCGCTGCCCTCGTGGCGGGCGGCTGCCAGCAATTCGAGGATCTTGTGGCTGTAGTAGATCGGCGCCGGCATCAGATCCGGCGTCTCGCGGCAGGCGTAGCCGAACATGATGCCCTGGTCGCCGGCACCCTCTTCGCCCTGACGGTCGGAGGCATTGTCGACGCCCTGGCCGATGTCAGGCGACTGGCCGTGCAGCAGAACCTCGATCTTCGCAGTTTTCCAGTGAAAGCCGGCCTGCTCGTAGCCGATCTCGCGGATCGCCTTGCGGGCGACCGACTTGAACTTGGCCGGATTGACGACCGAATGCCCGGCGGCATCCTTGAGAATATTGCCTGCCTTGTCCCTCTTGAGCAGCGTGTCGGGAACACGCACTTCGCCGGCGATGACGACACGGTTGGTGGTGGCCAGCGTCTCGCAGGCGACACGGACTTTCCACGGGTCCATGCCGGTCTTCTTGGCTTCGCGATACACCAGATCGACGATCTCGTCGGAAATCCGGTCACAGACTTTGTCGGGATGGCCCTCGGCAACGGATTCCGAGGTAAAGAAGTAGTTCTGCCGCGTCACGGGTGTCCCCTCTTGAAAAACGATCGGCAGGCTGCCGATTTTGGCGCGCCACGTGTTAGCGGGGCGAAGCGCCGCTCGTCAAGCGGTGCTTCGGCTCTGGCATGAATGTCGATGCAGTTATCTTGTGCCACCAGCGGCAAGACGCCGCCGGTGCTGGCGAGATTGAGGATCAGTCGGGATCGTCGGCGGAGAGGGACTTGACCAGGTCTATAATCCTGCGGCGCACCTTGGCATCAGCGATCTTGACAAAGGCCCGGTTGAGCTGAAGGCCTTCAGGGCTGCCGCAGAATTCGACAGCGAAAGCCATCGACGCGTCCTCGGCAAATCCACGGCCCGCCACGGGCTCCTGGCCGGGCGCATCCTCGAAAAAGAAGGCGACCGGCACGCCGAGTATGGACGCTATCGCCTGCAATCGGCTGGCGCCGACGCGGTTGGTGCCTTTTTCATATTTCTGAATCTGTTGAAATGTGATGCCGAGGTTTTCTCCCAGCTTTTCCTGGCTCATTCCCAGCATGTTGCGGCGAAGCCGGATGCGACTGCCAACATGGATGTCGATCGGATTCGGTTTCTTCTTGTTGTCTTCTGTCATTTTTTCCTCGCCGAATTTTTTCGGCTTTCTCTATTTTTCTTGCCCAAACAAAGCCGGAGGCAACTGCCCCAACAGAACGATCCACCGGCTTCGAGAAATTTTCAGGCACTTACAGTATGAGTTTCTAATGTGTTGGCTGTCAATTCACCCGTAGCCTTTGCCTTACGTTCAACAGCGCTGCCCCAACGGCAAACAGCAACATGATCAGCATTCCGTTAATGCGCCGTTGGCCGGGAGATATGAGCGCCTGTCCGGAAATCGGTATGTGGGCATCGATGGCGCCGCGTGCGTCGATCGCAAGCGCATCGACGATGCGCCCACGCGGATCGACGACGGCCGAGATGCCGTTGTTGGCAGCACGTACCAATGGCAATCCATTTTCCACCGCGCGGATCTGGGCCTGCCTGAAATGCTGATACGGACCCGGCGTGTCGCCGAACCACGCATCGTTGGTAACGTTCACAATAAGCTGCGCTGACGCAGCGTCAACTGCCACAAGATCGGGAAAGATCACCTCATAACAGATAAATGGCAGCGCACGGATGCCATCGGGCAGCGTGATGGCGTGCCGCTCATTGCCGGCCGCGAAACTCATCGGCCCGGCAACCAGTTGCTCGATGCCGAAACGCTGGAGCAGATCGGCGAAAGGCAGGTATTCGCCGAACGGCACCAGGTGAACCTTGTCGACGGCGTCAGCGATTTCACCCTTGTCGTCGATCGCCACCACGGAGTTGTAGTAACGGCTGTCGGCATTCGCGGCCGAACCGCCTTCCTCGCGAACGACGCCGGCAATCAGCATCTGGCCAGGTCCGAGCATGTCCCCCAGTGCCGTCAATGCGTCCGGACGCTCGGTGAAGAGGAAAGGCACCGAGGTTTCGGGCCACAGGATCAACTGCGGCTTTTGATGGCCTGGGTCCGGCGCCTTGGCCGAGAGCCCCATCAGGACCGCGAAGATGCGGTCGCGCACCGAGGCATCCCATTTTTCCGACAGGTCCACGGCCGGCTGAACGATGCGGACATCCAGGCTGCGTGAAGCTGGCGGTTCGGGAGCGCCAAGCCTGACATAGCCGAAGCCGACATGGGCGGCGGCGAGCATGACAAACAGTGCCGCGCCGAGGCGCAGGTGCCGACGTGCCGCCAGCAGTGCCGGCAGTGCGAAGACGAACACGGCGAGCGCGTTCATGCCAATCATGCCCGTCACCGAGACGCTCTGCATCAGCAGCGGCACGGGCATGGCCGCGTAGCCGACGGCATTCCAGGGAAAACCGGTGAACAGGAAATCGCGCAGCCATTCCGCCAGCCCGAAGCCGAAGGCAAGGGCGGCGATGCGGCCAATGTCGTTGCTCCACAGCAGCCGGGCAACGATTGCCGCAAAGCCGTAGAAAAAGGCGAGCATGAAAGGAATGCCGACCACGGCGAAGGGGAGCGCCCAGGCAAAGCTGTCGGCCTCGACCAGCACCGCCGAACCGATCCACCAGAGGCCGGCGAGGAAATAGCCGAAACCGAACCACCAACCGACGGCGAAAGCCGGCCGCAGACGCCGGAACAGACTGCCGGAAGCTTCGCCGGTGGCGCCGTCGAGCAGCCAGACCAGCAGCGGAAACGAGACGAAACAGGCGGCGAAGAAATCGTAAGGCGCCTGCCCAAGCACGGCAAAAGCGCCCGCGAGAAACGCCACGAGCGCACGCCGCCAACCCCAAAGCAGAATTATCCGGCCGGTGAGGCGCTCCATGCATACTTCCGAGTCGCGAATCAGGACACAAGATTTAACAGGCTGCGCTCCGCGCTCCAAACGGGCGGATGGCTGGCTGAGATGCACAGCTCCGGCTCTGCCCTACCGGTGCCAACCCTCGATTTGAACGCCGCCCAGCCGCTCGGCCTCCTCGCGCGGAACCGAACGGATGGTCTGCGTGAAGGTCCAGACATGGCCCTCGGGGTCGCGGGCACGATACTGGCGCTCGCCGTAGAACTGATCCGCCGGCTCCTGGATTATCTCAGCGTCGACCGCCCGCGCCTGCTCGCAATGCGCATCCAGGCCGCCCTTCAGCCTGACATAGATCGACTGCGTGTTCCTGCCCGAGACCGAAGCCGGGCTGGCGACATAATCGCTCCATTCGGAATCGACGATGATGTAGCTGTCGCCGAACCGCATCTCTGCATGGACGAGTTTTCCCTCGGCATCGCTGACCACCATGCTGCGCTCGAAGCCGAAGGCGGCTTCCAGCCAGTCCAGCGCGGCACGAGGGTCCTTGTAGAAGACACCGGACCCCAGACTTGGATGCTTGAACGGGTCGTCGACAGTCATCGGGCGAGCGTGACGCTCACGCCTGTTCGGTGCGCGCGGTGGCGCGCCGGCGGCGCTCACCCTTCTGGCTCTGCACGATGCGCACGCGCTTGACGCGGCGCGGATCGGCATCGAGGACGTGGAATTCGAAGCCGGGTATGGCCTGCACCACCTCGCCGCGGGCCGGAACACGGCCAAGCGTGTTGAAAATCATGCCGCCGATCGTGTCGACATATTCGCCATGTTCACCGGCGGCGAAATCCCCGCCGATCATCTTGGCGACGTCGTCGATCTCGGCCTTGCCGTCGACGATGAACACGCCGTCGCCGCTCTGGGTGATCATCGGCTCGTCGTCATCATGCTCGTCCTCGATGTCGCCGACCACCATCTCGACGATGTCTTCCAGCGAGGCGAGGCCGTCGGTGCCGCCATATTCGTCGATGACCAGCGCCATCTGGGTGCGCGTCGTCTGCATGCGGCCCATCAGGTCGGAGGCAAGCATCGACGGCGGCACGAACAGCACCGGGCGGATCAGATTGAGGTCGCCAATGGTGCGTGCGAGGTCGACCTGGGCAAGATCGAGAACCGTGGCAGCGGGGGTTTTCCTGGTCGTGCGGCCCTTCTTGACGCGCGCGATCTTGGTGATGTGGGCCAGCACGTCACGGATATGGACCATGCCGCGCGGATCATCGAGCGTCTCGGAATAGACCGGCATGCGGGAATGGCCGGATTGTTCGAAAGTGCCCAGGAGATCGCCGAGCGTCGTCGTGATTTCGACCCCCTGAATGTCGGCGCGCGGTACCATGACGTCCTCGACGCGCACTTCGCGCAGCCGCAGGATGTTGTTGAGCATGGCGCGTTCGCCGGGCGAGAAGGCGCCGGCATCGCTCGTCGTCTCGGCAAGCGCGCCGGCAATTTCCTCACGCAGGCTGGTTCCGTTGCGTTGCCGAAACAGGCCCAGAACGCGGTCGAACAGGGAGGGACCGGCAGGCAACGTCTCGCTGGCAGCGCTGCCAGCACCGGCAACAGCAGAGGTACTGCTAGCGCCAGAGGTACTGTTAGCACCAGAGGTAACGGTACTCGGACTTGATCCCTCTTCCGACGTGTCGGAAGCCTTGGTCGCACTGCCGGCGTCGGGGCGGGCGGCAGTTTCTGGTTTGTCGTTCATCGTCGTCCGGTCAATTGATCAGATGTAGTTACGCGTAGGGGTCGGGAATGGCAAGCCTTGCAAGCGCCGCGCGTTCGACGGCTTCCATCGCCTCGGCTTCAGTGTCGGTCTCGTGATCGTAACCCAGCAGATGCAGCAGGCCGTGGATGACGAGATGGGTGATATGGTTCTCGACCGGCTTGTCTTCCAGTGCCGCTTCACGCGCGACCGTCTCGGCGGCGAGCACGATGTCGCCCAGCATCGGCGGCAACGGTCCGCCTTGCACAAACGGAAAAGCCGGGAAAGACAAAACGTTGGTCGGTTTGTCCTTGCCGCGCCAGCCGGCGTTGAGAACCCGGACATGGGCGTCGTCGGTAAAAACGAGGCTGAGTTCGGAACGGCCCGCCACGCCGGTTTCGGCAAAAGCCGCCTTGACGGCGCGATCGACCAGCCGCGTCAGGCTTGCCTCGTCGGGCCAGTTGCCCGCCTCAACCGATATGTCGATGTCGACGGGAACATTCCCGTCGCCGGATGTTATGTCCTCAGGCATGAAGCCGCATCGTCACATCAATTCTCGGCGCCGAGGCCGCGCGCCAGCTTGGCGTCCCGGTCGTAGGCTCTGACGATTTCCGCCACCAGCGGATGGCGGACCACATCGCCGTCGTTGAAGCGCACGGTGACCGCGCCCGCCACGCCGTCCAGCACCCGCAAGGCTTCGACCAGTCCCGATTTGGTGTTCGAAGGAAGGTCGATCTGGGTCGGATCGCCGGTGACGATCATGCGTGAATTTTCGCCCAGACGCGTCAGGAACATCTTCATCTGCATCGGCGTGGTGTTCTGCGCCTCGTCGAGGATGACGGCGGCATGCGCCAGCGTGCGGCCGCGCATGAAGGCGAGCGGCGCGATCTCGATCACTTCGGCGGCAATGGCGCGCTCGACCTTGTCGGCGGGCATCATGTCGTAGAGCGCGTCATAGAGCGGCCGCAGATAGGGATCGACCTTCTCCTTCATGTCGCCGGGCAGGAAGCCCAGCCGTTCGCCGGCCTCGACCGCAGGCCGCGAGAGAATGATGCGCTCGACCATGCCGCGCTCGAGCAGCATCGCCGCATGGGCCACCGCCAGATAGGTCTTGCCGGTGCCGGCCGGGCCGATGCCGAACACCAGTTCCGACCGTTCCAGCGCCCGCATATAGGCGTCCTGGTTGAGTGAACGGGCATAGATCGTCTTCTTGCGGGTGGCGATCTGGGCGGCGGAAACCTTGCCCTTGCGCTCCAGCGTCGGCAGGGTCAGCTGATCGTCGGCGGCGATCGCCATGCGCACGGCGCCGTCGACGTCGGACTGGCCTATATCGACGCCTTTCTGGAGAATGCCGTAGAGGTTGTCCAGGGCGCGGCGCGCCTGCTCGGCGGCCGACGCCGAACCCTTGATGGTCAGCTGGTTGCCGCGTGAGCGGATGTCGACGCCAAGCTTCTGCTCCAGCCTGGCGAGGTTTTCGTCGAACTGACCATAAAGGGCGCTGGCAAGCTTGTTGTTGTCGAAAGTCAGAACGATGTGCGCCATGTCAGAAGCCCCAGATGCCGGTACCGGGGGCAGGTTCTTCAGCTCTGCTGCGCTCAACCGTCTCTCCTCATCTGCCGAGACCCTCAGGCCAATTCGGCGAACAGGCTGTTGTAGCCCGTCTTCGTGATTCGCACCTGGATAATGTCACCGATTTCGCCGGCCTTTTCATCAACAATAACCGGCTGCAGCCAAGGCGAGCGGCCAACCTTCTGGCCGGCCTGACGGCCGGGCTTCTCGATCAGCGTGTCGATGGTGGTTCCGACGAGGCTCAAACCGAAATCCTGCTGCTGCTTCACAAGCAGAGCCTGCAGTCTCTGCAAGCGCTCGTCCTTGACCGTTTCCGGCACGTGATCGGCCATTTCGGCGCCCGGCGTGCCGGGGCGCGGCGAATATTTGAACGAAAAGGCCGAGGCGTAATTCACCTGACGCACCAGCTCCATGGTCGCCTCGAAATCCGCCTCGGTCTCGCCGGGAAAGCCGACGATGAAGTCGCCGGAGAGCGCAATGTCAGGCCGCGCGGTACGGATACGGTCGAGCAGCGCCAGATAATCCCTCGCCGTGTGCCGGCGATTCATCGCCTTGAGGATGCGGTCGGAGCCGGATTGCACCGGCAGATGCAGATAGGGCATCAATGCCGGCAGATCGCGATGGGCCGCTATCAGTTCGTCATCCATGTCGCGCGGGTGGCTGGTGGTGTAGCGCAAACGCGCCAGCCCGGGGATTTCGGCCAGCCTGAACAGCAGGCGGCCAAGCCCCCACTCCTGACCGCTCCCGCCCTGGCCATGCCAGGCATTGACGTTCTGGCCGAGCAGCGTCACTTCGCGCACGCCGGCTTCGGCCAGGCGCTCAGCCTCCGCGACAATCTGCGCCACCGGCCGGGAGACCTCGGAGCCCCTTGTATAGGGCACAACGCAGAAGGTGCAGAACTTGTCGCAGCCTTCCTGCACGGTGAGGAAGGCGGTGACGCCGCGCTTGATGACCTCGGCGCGCTTGGGCTGCGGCAGGTGCTCGAATTTGTCCTCGAGGGCGTAGTCGGTCTCGACGATCTTTTCGCCGCCGCGCACCCGCGCCAGCACGTCCGGGAGCCGGTGATAGGTCTGCGGACCGATGACCAGGTCGACTGCCGGCGAACGGCGGATGATCTCGGCGCCTTCGGCCTGCGCCACGCAGCCGGCGACGCCGACCAGCATCTCACGGCCGGCCAGGGCACGCTCGGCTTTCATGTCGCGGATACGGCCGAGCTCGGAATAGACCTTTTCGGCCGCCTTCTCCCTGATATGACAAGTGTTCAGCAGCACCAGGTCGGCCTCGCCAATGGCATCGGTCGCGGAATAGCCGTCGGCAGCCAGCGCATCGGCCATACGCTGTGAATCATAGACATTCATCTGGCAGCCATAGGTCTTGATGAAGACTTTTCTCGCTGCCGCGGGAAGCACCGCCGGCTGTCCAGCCGTAGTGCCGATGTCGTCGCTTTCTATCGTGTTCAAGTCCATAAGGCGGCTTCTAACGCCTTTCCGTGACAAAAAACAGACGATTCTCGGCCCGCGCCAGCAAGAGCGTGCCGGAGCTACCGGCTCGGCCGCGGGTCGGCAAGCGCCGCCTGCATCATTTCACGCACCTGGCTTTCCATCAGTTTCGACGTCTCCTTGCGGTTCGAACCCTTGGAAAAGGCGATCGCCTCGCCGAAATGCACCTCGACGTCGAGCGCGCCCTCCGCCAGCAGAACCTTGAGATGCGGCATCAAATCCTCATCGCCGATCCAGGCGGCAAGCGGGCGATGCCGGCGGCCGAGCGGCACGCCGTGCAGACGCGTATAGGCGATCGCCACCGGCTGGATGAACACCTGTTCCGCCGCGCCTTCGGATATCGCCATCGAGGCGGCGCCGAACAGCGTGCTCTTGAACGGCAGGACCATATTGCCGTCGCCGGTCGAGCCCTCGGCAAACAGCACCATCGCATCGCCCTTGGCCATGCGGCTGGCAATCTCGCTTGCCTGGTCGCCCGACGAACGCTTGCGCTCGCGCTCGATGAAGACGGTGCGCTGCAGCTTCGACAGCATGCCGATCAGCGGCCAGCCTTCCATATCCGCCCTGGCGATGAACTTTACGTCGGCAAAAGAGCCGAGCACCATGATGTCGGTCCAGGAGATGTGATTGGACGCAACCAGCAGCGGGCGCTTGTCGGACAGCGCTCCCTTGACATGGATGCGCATGCCGAGCGCCCTGACGATCAGCCTGTGCCAGACCTTGAGGATGAAGGTTTCCGGCCACCAGCCAGTCTTCATCGACAGGATCTGTAGCGGCACGAGGACCAACGAACCGGCGACAACGAGGCCCAGCGCCAGGAAAATCCTGATTTTCTTGATCATCGCCCCATCCCGGCCGTCTCGCTAGCGAAGATCGCGGCGCATGACAAGCGCGCCGGTCGGTCCGTGTTCGGCCGATCTGTAGTAATTCGGCCGCTTGCCGACCTCGCGGAAGCCCAGCCGACGATAAAGCGCGATCGCCGCGACATTGGTCTCGTCGACCTCGAGGAACAGCGCTTCGGCGCGCTGCGCGTGCAGTTCGCGCAACACCGCGTCCATCAATTGCCAGCCCAGCCCCTGGCGACGATGCGATCGCGCCACCGCGACGGTCAGGATCTCGCCCTCGCCTGCCGCAAGCCTCGCCAGCACGAAGCCGACGGGCGGCTTGGAGCCCTGTCCGGTTTCGCGCGCGGCATAGCCGAACACGGTGTCCTGTTCGAGCAGGGCGGCGAATTCGCCATCGGTCCAGGGGCGGACAAAGTCCTCGCGATGCAGCAGCGAGACCGCCGGACTGTCGGCGATCCTCAGCGGCTCGAGTGCGTAGTCCCGGCGGCGTGGTTGGAGAAAAGGTATGCGCATTTATCTTTCTTGCCTTGATAGAATAAAGCCAGCCTGCGGCTTGGCGTCGGCGCCGCGCATATAGAGTGGTTTCGGCCGTTCGCCTGCGCCCTTGGCGGCAGCCAGGCGGGCGTAGGTGACAATGTCGGCGGTGGCTGTCCGAGGGCCGACATCGAATTCGCGCCCGGCCGATGCGCTGATGAGCGCTGCCGCGGTGCCGGCAAGCACCGGAGACGTTTCCTTCGCCATAGCCACCACGTCAGCCAGCGTGGCCGCGGCCGGACCGTAAGTCAAGACTAACCTTTCGTCGTAAAAGGCCGCGTGGATCTCTTCACGGCCGGCATCGAGCGCCGCCAGCACGGCGCGACCCGGAAATGCCGCTGCTGCTTCGACGGCCAGCGCCTCCAGTGTCGTCACCCCTATTGCCGGTATCTTCAGCGCCAGCGCCAGGCCACGCGCGGTCGAGACGCCGACGCGCAGACCGGTGAAAGAACCGGGGCCGACAGAGACGGCGATGGCGCCAAGACCTGCATAGTCGGTTGCGCTTGCCTCCAGCGCTTCGGCGATGACCGCCATCAGTTGCTCGGCATGGCCCTTGCCGAGATCGAGCACCTGATGGCCAAGCTCCTGCTTCGCCGTCGCGTCATAGACGCAAGCGGCGCAGAGGTTGGCGGCACAGTCGATGGCAAGCAATTTCATGAGGCAACCGGTTCGAAAAACAATTCCCTGTGCCCGCCACGGCCCGCCACCGCAAGGGGATAGTGCATAATTCGTTAAGCGGCTTCGCTTGTAGCCTATGCGGCCTGTTCGATACGCAGCATGTGGTTGTCCCAGACATAGTCCGGTTCGGAGCGTGTCGCACCGCTGCCCTCGACGATCTCACCGGCGCCGGTGGTGGCCATGAAGCCGGTTCCATCGGGCGCCACGCCGCAGACCTCGACCAATGCGCTGTTCGCAACGACCCGGCCGCTGGCCGCATCGATCACGACGAGCGAGTTGCCTTCCGGCGAGGAAACGGCGACGGTTCCGGCAGCCCGATTGGCGGCTACCGAGCCTATGTAGTTGCGGAAGCCGGACAAAACGTCCTGCGGCATGTCCAGCAACTGCAGCTCCTTGCCGCGGGCGGCGCGACCGACCAGCAACGGTCGATCGGTGCCCGGCCCCCTGTACTGGCAGCCGAACCAGACGCTTCCGGACCGATCGGTGTCCATGTGGCGGATCGACAGCTGATGCAGTGCGGCCGGCAATTCGTGCTTCTCGATAAGATCGCCGGTGACGCGGTCTATCAGCACATAGGACGGCTTCATGGTTGCAATGTTGAGCTCGGCGCGGCCGTAATCCGGATGGGTCTCGATGCCGCCATTGGCAACCGCGATCGTCCTGCCATCGCCCAGGAGCAGAAGCTCGTGCGGACCCACGCCATAGGTCGGGAATTCGCCGACACGGCTGAATTTGGCCCGCGCATCGTAGACGCCGACGACGCCGGCGGCGTTGTCGAAGTCGTTTTCGGTGGCATAGAGCAGCGCACCGTCGGCCGAGAACACGCCATGGCCGAAGAAATGCCGGCCGGCGATGCTGGCGATGGTCAGCGGCGCGTCACGGCCCGAGTGATCGAAAACCACGGCGAAGGTGCCGGGCTGACGCGCGAAGACCACCGAGCGTTTCGATATGGGATCGAAGGTGACATCGTGGCCGCGATCGGGCAGGTCGATCGCATGCAGGACCTTGCCGGCCTCGGACAGGACGGCAGCGCCAAAGCTGCCGTCGCGTTTGACGAAAGCCGTGGCGAAGACGGCGTCGGCCACAAGCGTGGTTGCCCAGGCCGAGGGCGTCATCGTCGCCATGAAGCCAACGCCTGCAGCTCTCAGGAAATCGCGGCGATCTATCAGAGGGGTTTTCAATTCAGTCCCCATCCAGCGAGGAGAAGCCTGCGGTCAGTCCGAATTCGGCGGTCAGCCTGGTGCCGATCAAGGCCGACAGGCTGGAGGTGATCAGCGCGAAATGATCGAGCTTGTCACGCAGCGCCGGATCGGCAAGCGCCTTGTCGATTGGACCGCTGACCGCCTTGGCGGTGGCGGCACCGTTGACCAGCTGGATGTGGATCGATTCGGCCATCCAGCGCGCATCGGCCGGCAGAGCATCGCCAAGTTTCGAGGCCTGAAACAGCGTATCGATGCCGGAGAGATTGCCGGCCAGTGACGCGGTGGTGTTTTGCGAGCGCCAATAGATTGCCTGTTTCGGCTTGTCCAAATCCGGCTTGCCGCCGAAAAACCCTTTCAGGCGCACGTCGCGGACCATTTCCAGCTCGTTGATGAAGACGCCGACCAGTTCCGTCACCGCTTCGTTGCCGTCGCGGTAGAGCGGGTTCTGCGCCCCCGGATTGGCCCAAAGCGCGGCAAAGCCGTCCGGCTTGTTCCAGGCGTCGCTGACCTCGCCGGCCATGGTTTCGATGTTGCCGGCAACAGCAGTGCCATAGGCGCAGCGGTAGGGATCATCCTTGCCGGCAAGTGCATCGGCGCCGTCGCCGTAAAGAACGAATTCGAGCGCGCCCAGCCCCTGCATGGCAACGCTCTTGCCGGCCAGTTGTGCCGGATCGGTCGCGGTCGGATCCTTGTCGGACAGCGCCGCCTGTACCTGTTTCAGGCCGATGCTCTTGCGATCCGGCCAGAACAGCATGCGCTCCAGCCGGTTGTTCTCCTTGATCGGTCCGAAGCCGATGATTTCGGCTAACGACCAGGCATAGACGGTGGCGGAGAATTCGGCGCGTGCGGCATCGAGTTTTCCTTGCGAGGGCGTGACGCACAGCTTGCGCATGGATCCGGTCAAGGCTTCCGCATGCTCGTGCAGGCCGGCATAGGCCGGGCGGACGAAGCCATCGATCGCGCGCTGAATGATGTCGGAGGCTTTGACCGCCGCAGACGCAGGGACAACGCCCAGCAATGCCAGCGCAAGAACGAGAAACAATGCAGAACGCTTGAGCATCACAGTGACTCCAGGAATTTGAGCAGCGCGTCACGCTCAGTCGCACTGGCGGCGGCAAAGCGGTCGCGCGCTTTCTGCGCCTCGCCGCCATGCCACAGGATCGCCTCGGTCAGGCTGCGCGCGCGCCCGTCATGCAGGAAGAAGGAATTGCCGTTGACCGTCCCGGTCAGGCCGATGCCCCACAGCGGCGGCGTGCGCCATTCATTGCCCGTCGCATCTCCCACGGCTTGGCCATCGGCCAGATCAGGCCCCATGTCGTGCAGCAGGAAGTCGGAATAAGGCCAGATCAACTGGAAGGTCTGCGCCTTGTTGGGCGTATCGCGGCGCGTGACGAATTTCGGCGTGTGGCAGGCAATGCAGCCGATCTCGTAGAATGTTTTTTTGCCCGCGAGCACGTCGGACCGGTCGAGGTCGCGGCGCGACGGCACGGCCAGGTTCTGCGAATAGAAGGTGACGAGATCCATCACCGGCGGCGGCGCCTCGACCCGGCCAAGACGCTGCTGCACGCCGTTCGGCATGTCGAGGCATTTTGCCTCCGCAGCAGTGCAATCGCCCCAATGCTTCGGCTCTTCGGGCGTCGAGATGCCGATGTCACCGGCAAAGGCGTCCGCCGCCTGCTGGCGGATCGACGCGGTCTGTGCCTTCCAGCCGAAACGGCCAAGCGTCAGTTTTCCGTTCAGGCTATCGCGCACGATGTTCGGCCTGCCGGAAATGCCGTCGCGGTCCCTGTCGTCCGGATCGGCGTGGGCGAGAATATCAGCCGGCGCGATCTGTTCGATCAGGCCCAAGCCGATCATCGGCGGGGTCAGGCGCGGCGACAGCGTGGTGCGTGGGTCAAGCGGCCCGTAGCCAAGGCCAT
This sequence comes from Mesorhizobium sp. M7A.F.Ca.MR.148.00.0.0, assembly GCF_003997735.1. Lineage (NCBI taxonomy): Bacteria > Pseudomonadati > Pseudomonadota > Alphaproteobacteria > Hyphomicrobiales > Phyllobacteriaceae > Mesorhizobium > Mesorhizobium sp. M7A.F.Ca.MR.148.00.0.0. The sequence goes on from NZ_RZTB01000029.1 coordinate 60,238, forward strand.
CAACCGAATAGCTCGGCTTGCGCAAGGAGATCACAGTGCGGTCCGTCAGCTCTACCTTACGTTCTTGGTAGTCGATATGCATCCTGCCTTCACCGGGCAGGCCGGGTACGGCGAGCTCCTGCAATTGCGTGCCGTAGACTGGGTCGGGGAAGTTGAGCACCTCGTGGTCGGCAAGCGCCGCCTTCTCTTCCACGCTGCTGGCGTCGCGGGCCAGCCGCAGGAACATCGACGTGGTGCCGACGTCGCCTTGCGGCGGGCGGCCGCGGCCATCTTTCAGATGGCAGTTCTGGCAGGCACGTTCGTTGAACAGCGGGCCGAGCCCGTCCGAAGCCTGCGTCGAGGATGGCGACGAGACCCAGTTCTTGCGGAAAAGGGCATTGCCGAGCTTGAAGTCGCCCTCTTCCTCGAAGGTGATGTTGGCCGAGGATTGCGAGAAGGAATCGCGGCTGACGTCCTTCCGGGACGTGCCGGCGCCACCTTGCATCAGTTCGAACTGCTCTGGCCTGGAAAAATCCGCGGTCGGCCTCGTGACGGCGATGACGCGCGCCTGGTCCTTCGCATTGAGGTCGGTGCGCGTGGTGGCGAGCCCGGCAGGCTGAAGATCACCGGCCATCGCCGAAGAGGCAAGCGCCAACACGAGCACGACATAGCGCCGACGCGCCAATCCGGCCGGCGTCTTGCGAAGGAGCGGCGAGCCATTGGCCCGCCGCGAGCGGCGCACGAATTCTAGCAGGCGCCGCATTCCCGCATGCCCTTACTCCGCCTCGTCCGCCGATGCGGCGTTGAGCTGGCCGTATTTTTCCTCGCCGATCGAGGCAAGCAGGTCGAGCTGCGTCTCGAGAAAGTCGATGTGACCCTCCTCGTCGGCGAGCAATTCCTCGAACAGCTTCATCGTCACGTAGTCGCCGGCGTCGTTGCAGATTTCGCGCGACCGCTTGTAGGCGGTACGTGCGTCATATTCGCCGGCAAGATCGGATTCGAGCACTTCCTTGACGTTCTGCCCGATGCGCAGCGGCGCCACGGACTGCAGGTTCGGATGGCCTTCGAGGAAGATGATACGGGCGACGAGCTTGTCGGCATGGTGCATCTCCTCGATCGATTCCGCCCGCTCCTTCTTTGCCAGCTTGGCGTATCCCCAGTCCTCAAGCAGACGGAAATGCACCCAGTACTGATTGACGGCCCCAAGCTCCAGAAAAAGAGCCTCGTTAAGCCGCTCGATGATCTGCGGATCGCCTTTCATGAATTCTGCTCCCGTATTGGACGCGCAGGCCTCTGACGCGATCCAGGTGTGAAACGACATCCACGCCGCTCGCCTCCGAGCGGGCGTGGTAATTTTCGGTGACCCGAATGATCGTTTCCACCACATTTGGGAAGCAGCCGCAACAGCGACCGCGCTTTTGCATGGCATGATAGATCTTCGCCGGCACGATCAGCTGCCAGGGATCCTGGTCCAGCAGCCCGACGATCGTCTGCTCGATCTCCTTCTCGGTGATGATATTGCAATGACAAATCAGCATTGGCTTGCTCGGCTGGCTGACGGCGTCTCCCGCGCCGTGTGGCTTGATTTTCTAGCGGAGGCCGTTCCAGAGCCGGTTGTCCGGCTCCGGATCAGTCTCCTGTCTTTCGGCCCTTACTTGAACACCTTGTCCGGCGCGTCGAGGCTGTCGGACCCTTCGAAGGCGATGGTGCTGAGCTTCAGGGAGCCGACGGCGCGCTCAATCGACTTGGTCTGATCGATCAGCGCATCGATCGCCGCCTGCACGGTGGCGTTGCCCTCAACGTTGCCCTCGGCGATCTGCTGGTCGTAGGCCTCGCCGGCCAGTGCACGCGCCTTGATCGCCTCCATCTTGGCGACGGTGACATCGAGCTTGTCAGACAGTTCCTTGTCGATCGCCGGATCGGCCGCCTTCACCATATCGGCCACCGAGGGACCCGAAACGACGGTGCCGTCGAGACGCGTGTAGCTCGCATGATAGGCCGCGCGAATGCCGATGGCGTCGTAGAGATGCGAATTGTAGGTGTTGTCGGAGAAGCAATCGTGCTCCTCTTCCGGATCATGCAGCAGCAGGCCGAGCTTCATGCGCTCGCCGGCCAGTTCGCCGTAGGACAGCGAGCCCATGCCGGTGAAGATGGTCGAGATCGCCGTGTTCGGCTCGCCATCGACGAGAGCCTTGCGGGCGGCGCCGTCTTCCTTCCAGTTGCCGACCATCTCCTGAATATCCGAAACCAGAAGGTCGCTGGCCGATTTCAGATACTCGGCGCGGCGATCGCAATTGCCGCCGGTGCAGTTCTTGAGGTCGTAGTCGGTATAGGGGCGCTCGCCGGCACCCGGGCCGGTGCCATGCAGGTCCTGGCCCCAGAGCAGGAATTCGATGGCGTGGTAGCCGGTGGCGACATTGGCCTCGATGCCGCCGGCTCCCTGCAGCGTGCCGGAGAGGAACTCCGGCGAAAGCTTCGATGCATCGACCTTCTTGCCGTTGATCTCGATCTCCTTGTTGGCGATCACATTGGCCGTGTAGAGCGCATTCGCGTCCGATTCGGTGCCGTAGCTCTTGGCGACGTAGTCGATCAAGCCTTCATCCAGCGGCCAGGAATTCACCTTGCCTTCCCAGTCGTCGACGATCTTGTTGCCGAAGCGGTAGACCTCGGTCTGCTGGTAGGGAACGCGCGATGCCTTCCAGGCGTCGCGGGCAGCGTTGAGGGTTTCCACCGATGGCGCGGCGAGCAGCGCGTCGACCGCCTTGTCGAGCGCCTGCGCGGTGGTCAACGAATCCTCGTATTTGGCGAGCGCGATGTCGGAATAGGTCTTGATGACCGCCTTTGCATCGGTTTCCGCCTTTGCCGGCAACACGAATACCGCCGCCGTCAGCAGGGCAGTGGCGCCGATCGCCGCAAGCCTGCTGCCATATCGTGCTGTCATAATCACTCTCCAGTTTCTCGGAAATTCTGTAAACGGCGCGCGCAACAACCGGCGCCAGGCCATCTGTGGGCCATTGGGCGCAAGAGATGCCGCGCCATCGCGCGGTTCGCGGAAGAAAGACACCAAAATGCCTCCAATCGAAAGGGTTCAAGGCCCAGACATTAAAGGGATGCGCTGACGCGCGAGCCTCCATAAAGCTGCGACATCGTCGGATGTCAATGACAATCCGTAGGAAAAGTCAATTGAAACAACAGTTTAGAATTATTCTAAACTACGACTCTCAACTTTATGCATTTTCCTGCACCGGTCTTGCCGCTGAACTGTGCGATTGACAGCCGCCATCCCGGATGCGACCCGCAAAAGCTCGCTTGCAGCGGTGCCAGACAATTGCCATCTGGCGAAACATCCTAGGGTAGAATCAGGATTGGATGCGATGAAGAACGGTGTGGTCATTGTCGGCGCGGGCCATGCGGGCGTGCAAGCGGCCGCCAGTCTGCGCGAAGACGGCTATGACGGGCCGGTGATCCTCGTCGGGGATGAGGACGAACTTCCCTATCACAAACCGCCGCTGTCGAAGACTTTCATCAAGGATGCCGAGGCCAAGCCGCAACCCTTGCGCGGCGAGGCCTTTTACACCGGCAGCGCCATCGATTACCGGCCTGGCGTCAGGATCGATCGGATCGATGCCGGACGCCGCAGTTTGGATATTGCCGGCGGTGGTGCGCTGGCCTTTGACCACCTGATCCTGGCGACAGGCTCGCGCCCGCGCACGCTGCCGCTGCCCGGTGCCGACCTGTCCGGTGTGCTGTCGCTGCGCTCGCTGGCCGATGCGCGGCTGATCCGCGACCTCAGCGCGCAAAGCGACGAAGTCGTCATCCTCGGCGGCGGTTTCATCGGGCTGGAGATCGCAGCCACGTTGAGGGCCGCCGGTCGCACGGTGACAGTGGTCGAGGCGGTGGACCGGCTGCTCGGCCGCGCCGTGGCGCCGGTCGTGGCGAGCCACGTCCGGCAACGGCTGGAGGCGACAGGCGTGCGCATCCTCACCGGCACCTCGATCGCCAGGCTCGATGGCGAAAACGGTCATGTCACGGCCGCCATCACCTCATCAGGCGAAAGGCTGCCGGCGCGCATGGTCATCGTCGGCGTTGGTGCCGTGCCCAATTTAGAACTGGCGCAGGCGGCCGGCCTCAGCATCGCCAACGGCATTCGCGTCGATCATCAGATGCGCACGTCGATGCCGGAGATTCTCGCCATTGGCGATGCTGCCTCCTACCGTCACTGGTTCACCGGCGGCGACGTGCGGCTGGAATCGGTGCAGAACGCCACCGACCAGGCGCGGCTTGCCGCGCGCACGATATCAGGCCATACCGACCCCTATTCGGCGGTGCCATGGTTCTGGTCGGACATCGGCGACATGAAATTGCAGATGGTCGGCCTGACCGCCGGCGGCGACAGCCATGTCGTGCTGGGCGACCTGCCCGAAAACAAGTTCTCGATCTACCACTATGCCGGCGACCGGCTGCTCGGCATCGAATCGGTCAACCGCCCCGGCGACCACATGCTTGGCCGCAAGATGCTCGGCGCCTGCTTCTCGCCGACGCCGGAAACGGTGGCCGCTGGCCCGGAGGGGCTGAAAGCGGCACTGGCCGCGTTTCAGCAGGATGAGCCCGCCAGGGCTGCGGGCTAGCCCCCGCTTACCCTCCCCC
>NZ_RZTB01000002.1:0-25869 GCF_003997735.1 Mesorhizobium sp. M7A.F.Ca.MR.148.00.0.0
ATCGCCTGCTCGACCGTCTTGATGGCGACGGGAATGTCCTCGAGGTTCAGCGTGCAGGCTTCCTCGCAAGGCGCGGGGCAGATGCGGCCGGTGAATTCCGGGAAATTGTTGGTCGAATGCAGGTTGCGGATCGCGTTGTCCCAGTCGCCATTATAGACGAGATCGTTCCAGTCCGGAATCTGGTTGTGGATCGGGCAACCGGTCGGCCCGTGGCAGAACGGAATGCCGCAATCCATGCAGCGCGCGGCCTGTTTCTCGACCTCCTTGTCAGACATCGGCAGCGTGAATTCACGGAAATGCCGGATGCGATCGGAGGCCGGCTGGTACTTGTGCACCTGCCGGTCGATTTCGAGAAAGCCTGTTACCTTGCCCATAGTCCAGTTCCTGCTGTCCAGATGGTGCGGTTTTCGCCGCACCCGTTAACCCCTTGAGGCAGCCATGGCAACCTTGCGCCGGAGGTCAAACTGTCGATGAAGATGGGCCGGGAAGCCTGGGCGCCCCGGCAATTGCAAAGCCTATTCCGCCGCGACGCCCATGCGCATGCGTTCCATCTCGATCAGGGCGCGGCGGTATTCGACCGGCATGATCTTGCGGAACTTCGGCCGGAAAATCGTCCAGTCGTCGAGAATCTCGCGACCACGTACCGACCCGGTGTAATGCACATGGTTGGAAATCAGCTGGTAAAGCCGCTCCTCGTCATGGCTGGTCATGTCGCCGGAGACGTCGACGCGACCCTTGTGGTCAAGGTCGCCGCCATGGTGCAGCAGCCTTTCCATCAGATCGTCTTCTTCCGGAACCGGCTCCAGCTCGACCATCGCCATGTTGCAGCGCTCGGCGAAATCGCCCGCCTCGTCCAGCACATAGGCGACGCCGCCCGACATGCCGGCGGCGAAATTGCGGCCGGTCTTGCCGATGACGACGACGATGCCGCCCGTCATGTACTCGCAGCCATGGTCGCCGACGCCTTCGACGACGGCGGCGACACCCGAATTGCGCACGGCGAAACGCTCGCCGGCGACGCCGGCGAAGTAGGCCTCGCCCTCGGTGGCGCCATAGAGCACCGTATTGCCGACGATGATGGACTCCGCCGCGACGATCTTGGCCTCTTCCGGCGGCCGGATGACGATGCGTCCGCCCGACAGGCCCTTGCCGACATAGTCATTGCCGGCGCCGACAAGCTCGAACGAGATGCCGCGCGCCAGGAAGGCGCCGAAGGACTGGCCGGCAGTGCCGGTCAACTTCACCTGGATGGTGTCCTCGCGCAGGCCCTTGTGCTTGAAGCGCTTGGCCACTTCACCCGACAGCATGGCGCCCGTCGAGCGGTCGACATTGCGGATATCGACCTCGATCTTGACCGGCAGCTTGCTTTCGAGCGCAGGCTTTGCCAGCTCGATCAGCTTGCGGTCGAGCACGTCGTCGATCGGGTGCTTCTGGCGCTCGGTCCAGTGCACCGCCTCATGCGGCGCATCCGGCTTGAAGAACATCTTCGAGAAATCGAGCCCGCGCGCCTTCCAGTGCACGATCAGGTCGCGCTTCTCCAGAAGATCACTGTCGCCGATGATCTGGTCGATATGGGTGTAACCCATCTCGGCGAGCAGCTCCCGCACCTCTTCCGCCACGTAGAAGAAGAAGTTGATGACATGCTCGGGCGTGCCCTTGAAGCGCTTGCGCAGCACCGGATCCTGCGTCGCGACGCCGACCGGGCAGGTGTTGAGATGGCATTTGCGCATCATGATGCAGCCGGCCGCGATCAACGGCGCGGTCGAGAAGCCGAACTCGTCGGCGCCAAGCAGCGCGCCGATGATAACGTCTCGCCCCGTGCGCAAGCCGCCGTCGACCTGCAGCGCGACGCGCGACCGCAAGCCGTTCAGCACCAGCGTCTGGTGCGTCTCGGCAAGGCCCATTTCCCATGGGCTGCCGGCATGCTTGAGCGAGGTCAGCGGCGAGGCGCCAGTGCCGCCATCATAGCCCGAAATGGTGATGTGGTCGGCGCGTGCCTTGGCGACACCCGCCGCGACCGTGCCGACGCCGACTTCCGACACCAGCTTGACCGACACGTCGGCCGCCGGATTGACGTTCTTCAGATCGTAGATCAGCTGTGCCAGATCCTCGATCGAATAGATGTCGTGATGCGGCGGCGGCGAGATCAGGCCCACGCCCGGCGTCGAATGCCGGACCTTGGCGATGGTCGCGTCGACCTTGTGGCCGGGCAGCTGGCCGCCCTCGCCGGGCTTGGCGCCCTGCGCCACCTTGATCTGCATCATGTCGGAATTGACGAGGTATTCGGCCGTGACGCCGAAACGGCCCGAGGCGATCTGCTTGATTGCCGAGCGTTCCGGGTTCTTGCCGCCGCCAGGCAGCGGCAGATAGCGGTCGGCCTCTTCGCCGCCCTCGCCGGTGTTCGACTTGCCGCCGATCTGGTTCATGGCGCGTGCGAGCGTGGTATGCGCTTCGCGCGAGATCGACCCGAACGACATCGCCCCGGTCGAGAACCGCTTGACGATGTCGGCCGCTGACATGACGTCGTCGAGCGCCACCTTCTTGCGGCCGGTCTCTCCGGCCAGCTTGATCTTGAACAGGCCGCGAATGGTCTGGGCGCGGGCCGTCTCGCTGTCGATCTGGGCGGAATAGTCCTTGAACGTTTCCCACGACCCCTGGCGCACGGCGTGCTGCAAGGTGGCGACTGCGTCGGGCGACCAGATATGCGCCTCGCCCCGCATGCGGAACATGTATTCGCCGCCGACCTCGAGGCTGTTGCGCAGCACGGGGTCGTTGCCGAAACCGTCATTGTGGCGGCTGAGCGTCTCGGCCGCGATCTCGTCCAGGCCGACGCCTTCGATCAGCGTCGCGGTGCCGGTGAAGTATTGCTGCACGAAATCGGTCTTCAGGCCGATGGCGTCGAAAATCTGCGCGCCGCAATAAGACTGGTAGGTCGAGATGCCCATCTTGGACATCACCTTGAGGATGCCCTTGCCGATCGACTTGATGTAGCGCGAAACGACCTCGTAGGCGTCCACTTCCTTCGGCAGTTCGCCACGCTTGTGCATGTCGAGCAGCGTGTCGAAGGCAAGGTACGGATTGATCGCCTCGGCGCCATAGCCGGCAAGGCAGCAGAAATGATGCACTTCGCGCGGCTCGCCGGATTCGACGACGAGGCCGACCGAGGTGCGCAGCCCCTTGCGGATCAGGTGATGATGGACCGCGGCCGTAGCCAGCAGCGCCGGGATGGCGATGCGGTCCGGCCCGACCTGGCGGTCGGACAGGATGATGATGTTGTAGCCGCCGGCGACCGCCGCCTCCGCCCGCTCGCACAACCGGTCGATGGCGCCCTGCATGCCCGCGGCCCCTTCGGCCGAGCCATAGGTGATGTCGATCGTCTTGGTGTCGAAGCGGTCCTCGGTGTGGCCGATGGAACGGATCTTTTCGAGATCGCCATTGGTCAGGATCGGCTGGCGCACCTCGAGCCGCTTGCGGCGCGAATTGCCGACCAGGTCGAAGATGTTGGGCCGCGGCCCGATGAAGGACACCAGGCTCATCACCAGCTCCTCGCGGATCGGATCGATCGGCGGGTTGGTGACCTGGGCGAAGTTCTGCTTGAAGTAGGTGTAGAGCAGCTTCGACTTGTCCGACATCGCCGAGATCGGCGTGTCGGTGCCCATCGAGCCCACCGCTTCCTGGCCTGTCGTCGCCATCGGCGACATCAACAGCTTGGTGTCTTCCTGGCTATAGCCGAATGCCTGCTGGCGATCGAGCAGGCTGACATCCTTGCGCAGCGCGCGCGGCTCGACCGGCTTCAAATCTTCGAGAATGAGCTGTGTGTTGGCGAGCCAGGTCTTGTAGGGATGCTTGGTCGCGATCTCCGACTTGAGCTCCTCGTCGGAAACGATGCGCCCCTTCTCCAGGTCGATCAGCAGCATCCGGCCTGGCTGCAGCCGCCACTTCTTGACGATCTTCTCCTCGGGCACCGGCAGCACGCCGGCTTCCGAGGCCATGATGACGCGGTCGTCATCGGTGACGATGTAGCGTGCCGGGCGCAGGCCATTGCGGTCGAGCGTGGCGCCGATCTGGCGGCCATCGGTGAAAACCACCGCCGCCGGCCCGTCCCACGGCTCCATCAGTGCCGCATGGTATTCGTAGAAGGCCTTGCGATCGGCATCCATGAGCTTGTTGCCCGCCCAGGCTTCCGGGATCAGCATCATCATGGCATGGCTGAGCCTGTACCCGCCCTGGAACAGGAACTCGAGCGCATTGTCGAAGCAGGCGGTGTCGGACTGGCCGTCATAGGAAATCGGCCACAGCTTCGAGATGTTGTTGCCGAACAGTTCGGAATCGACCGACGCCTGGCGCGCAGCCATCCAGTTGTTGTTGCCGCGCACGGTGTTGATCTCGCCATTGTGGGCGACCATGCGGTAGGGATGCGCCAGCTTCCAAGACGGGAAGGTGTTGGTCGAGAAGCGCTGGTGGACGAGGATCAGCGCGGTCTCGAAGCGCGGATCGATCAGGTCCTTGTAATAGGCGCCGACCTGGTAGGCCAGGAACATGCCCTTGTAGACGATGGTGCGCGCCGACAGCGACACGCAATAGGCGCCGATGTCCTTGTTGTCGTTCTCGGCGTAGATGCGGCCCGATATGACCTTGCGCAGCAGATAGAGCCTGGCCTCGTATTCCTCGTCATCGGTAATGTCTGGCGTGCGGCCGATGAAGATCTGCCGGTGGAACGGCTCGGATGCCACGATGTCAGGCGCCTTCGACAGCGACGAATTGTCGACGGGCACGTCACGGAAACCGATGAGCGGAAGCCCCTCGGATTGCGCCGATTCGACAATGATGTCCTCGATATGGGCGCGAAGGGCCGCGTCCTGCGGCATGAACCAGTGTCCGACGCCGTACTGACCCGCCGGCGGCAGCTCGATGCCCTGGGCCGCCATCTCCTCACGGAAGAACTGGTCGGGAAGCTGCACCAGCACGCCGGCGCCATCGCCGACCAGCGGATCGGCGCCAACGGCGCCGCGATGCGTCAGGTTTTCGAGCACAGCCAGCCCGTCCTTGACGATCTGATGCGACTTCACGCCCTTCATATTGACGATGAAGCCGACGCCGCAGGCGTCATGCTCGTTGCGCGGATCGTAGAGGCCCTGGGCGGAAAAGCCGTTGGCGGTTCGGCTAATATTGGATCGCAAGGTGGTTTTGACGGTTGCCGCTTTCGTCTGCGCGGCCTGGCCGTTCGTCGCAGAGTGCGTCATGTCCGTCATCTCCTGTCCTCCATTCCCAGCCATTCAGGCGCTGGTTTGCCTCGGCAAGCGCTTGGCTCACCCTGATCCTTGTGGCACGTCTTGCGAAATCCTTGCCGAACCAGGCGGCTTTCCGCATGGATCGCATCTGGTAATCGTACAGGCCAGAGTCTGGCTGTCCACCTGTCGCTCGCGGCAACAGCCGGAGAGGCCCAATGATACGCCAATCCGGCTCGTTTTGTGCGACAAAATAAGACAGCACTACTGTCCTAAATTTTTATGGCAGAAATCCGGGACGCACACAAGACCGATTCACAAAAAACTTGGGCTTTTCGCGACAGAAAATGTCGTCAAGTCCGGGAAAAACGTAAGCTTCAGTCGTCGGCCTGGGCTTTGCCGGTTGGCTGGCTTTACTGTTTTTCCGGCGCCTGGCCCCTTGCGGTCCGCTCGCGAAACCGGTCAACTTCAAGCTGATTTCCCCAAAACCCCGACCTCCCAAGACATAGGCAGATGCATGTTCTTCGCTTCCGACAATTGGGCAGGCGCCCATCCTAATATTGCCGCCGGCCTGTCGGCCAATGCCGGCGGCTTTTCCACCGCCTATGGCGACGGTGCGCTCGACCGGGCAGTCTACCAGCGCTTCAGTGAGATTTTCGAACGCGAGGTCGCGGTGTTCTTCGTCGCCACCGGCACGGCCGCCAACTCGCTGGCGCTCACCGCTTACAACAAGCCGGGCGGCATTTCCTTTGCCCATCGCGAATCGCATGTCATCGAGGACGAATGCGGCGCGCCGGTATATTTTTCCGGCGGCTCTCGCCTGCATGAGATCGATGGCGCGCTGGGCAAGATCGATCCGCACAATCTGGAAAGGACCATCGGCCGTTTCGCACCGGAAATTGTCCATTGGGGACGGCCGATGGCCGTTTCGATCACCCAGTCGACCGAGGTCGGCACCATCTACGGCCTGGATGAGATCGAGACGATCTCGGCGATCGCCAAACAATATTCGGTGCCCCTGCACATGGATGGCGCCCGCTTTGCCAATGCGCTGGTCGCACTCGACACGACACCGGCCGAAATGACCTGGAAACGCGGCGTCGACATCCTCTCCTTCGGCGGCACCAAGAACGGCTGCTGGTGCGCCGAAGCGATCGTGCTGTTCGACCTCGATCGTGCCAGGGAATTGGCGTTCCTGCGCAAGCGCGCCGCCCAGCTGTTTTCGAAATCGCGCTTCGTCGCGGCGCAGTTCGAAGCCTATTTCAAGGACGGATTGTGGCTGGACACCGCCCGCCACGCCAACGCCATGGCCGCACGCCTTGCCGCCGCGATCGAGGATTCGGCAACGGCCAAGCTGGCATGGCTGCCGCAGGCGAACGAGGTTTTCGCGGTGATCAAGAAAGCCGAGGCCGAGAGGCTGCAGGCCGCGGGTGCCGCCTTCTACGACTGGCACAAGCCGCATGGCTTTGACGGCCACATCGGCGAGGACGAGTTGCTCTACCGCTTCGTCACCAGCTTTGCGACGACAGCCGATGAAGTCGACCGTTTTGGTCAGCTTATCGCCTGATAACGCATTTCCCCGACAACAAAAAAGCGGCGCCTTTCGGCGCCGCTTCCGTCTCGGGAGGAGACTTGTACTTTAGGCAGCGGTCTTGGCCTCGATCTGCTTGGCCTTGGCCGAAGACGCCGTAATGGCGATCTTGCGCGGCTTCAGCTCCTCGGGGATGTTGCGCTTGAGGTCGACGAAGAGCAGGCCGTTCTTCAGCGAGGCGCCAACGACCTCGACGTGGTCGGCAAGCTGGAAGCGGCGTTCGAAAGCCCTCGAGGCAATGCCGCGATAGAGCAGCTCGGAGCCTTCGCCGGTGCCCTCGTCCTTGCGCTCACCCTTCACGGTCAGCACGTTGCGATGGGCTTCGATCGAGATTTCCTCGTCCGAGAAGCCGGCAACCGCCATCGAGATCCGGTAGGAATCCTCACCGGTGCGCTCGATGTTGTAGGGCGGATAGGTCTGCGCGCCATCCGGCTGCGCGAGCGAATCGAGCATCGTGAACAGACGATCGAAGCCGACGGTCGAGCGATAAAGCGGGGAAAAATCAACGTGACGCATGAGGTGTTCTCCTGTTGAGCAACATGGTTTGCGTATGGCCGGTGCGAAACCCTTGAGCGGCGTTTCGGGTGGACCAGCGGCCCCGACATTGGCGACCGCACGAGACATTTGGGGAGCGCTGGAAAGCATTTCAAGATTTCACCTGGCGGCAAAAGCCACGGCGGCCGGACCCTTGATGAACGGCAGATGAACCGGCACTTCGGCGCGCGTTCAGGCAGCCGGCGCTAAAGTCCATTCCAGGATCAAGGACTGGCGGCGCCGATTGCACAACAGGCACCGCAACGAGGCCGACCGGGTGTAACGTCCCTTCCTCCCGGATCGACAGAGGCCGGAAGCACGCTTTCAAGCGGCTTCCGGCCTTCCCTGATGCAGCCTTCCCTTCACCGGGAATTCCTTGGCTTTTGGCGCATGGGCGTCTATCACCTTAGCGGAGCCGGCCAGCGCAGGCGGGCATGCGAGACGCCGAGCACGAAGCGCCGAATGACGGATCTTTTCACCGAAAACTCCCTTTTTCACGAAATCGAGGGCAATCCGCGGCCGGAAAATGCCACCGGCGGCTTCTTCACCACGCGTGACCGCAAGAACATCCGCTACGGCCTGTTCGGCGCGGTCGCTCGCCCGATGAAGGGCACCGTGGTCCTGCTCACCGGCCGCAACGAGTGCATCGAGAAATATTTCGAAACCATCCGCAACCTTGCCGATCGCGGCTTTGGCGTCGCCACGCTCGATTGGCGCGGCCAGGGCGATTCCGACCGGCTGATCCGCGATCACCAGCGCGGCTACGTCAGCAGCTTCCGCGAGTACACCGCCGACCTCGAACAGTTCTTCGAGGAGATCGTGCTGCCCGATTGCCGCGGACCGTACTACATCCTCGCCCATTCGGCAGGTGCCTTGATCACCCTGCTTGCCGCCCCATCAATGGTGAACCGCATCCGGCGCATGGTGCTGATCGCGCCCTTCCTGACGCTGCCCGACCTGCCGGTCTCGATCTCGACGGTTCGCCGCGTCTGTTCTCTGTTCTGCGCTCTCGGCCTCGGCCGGCTCTACGCCGCCTGGGGTCCGCGGCCGAGGATTACGGCCCCGTTCGAGACCAACAAGCTGACATCGGACCCGGAGCGCTATCGGCGCAACACACGGATCTATGAAGAATACCCGCAACTGGCGCTTGGCGGGCCGACGATCCGCTGGCTGCAGGCAGCCGCGAAAGCATCGGAAGCCGTCAGCGACCCCGATTTCATGGCTCGGATCCAGGTCCCGCTGCTGATCATCGCCGCCGGCGCCGACCAGGTCGTCTCGACTAGGGCCGTGGAAGCCTACGCCAGGCGTCTGCGGCTCGGTTCGCTGCTGATGATCGATGGCTCCCGCCACGAAATCCTGCAGGAAGCCGACATCTACCGCGAGCAATTGCTCGCCGCCTTCGACGCCTTCATTCCCGGCAGCGACGACCCCACAGCCTGACGGGCGCCGGTCGCTGGCCCGCTCCCCAAGCGGTGCCGCCGGCAGTAAAACGACTGCTTCAAGCGGTCGGCATCACCTGAATGGCGGCGGACGCTCGTTTAGCCGCGCAGGGCGGCCATGGCGGCGGCATGAAGTTCCGGCGTCGCCGCGGCGAGTACATCGCCGCCCTGTTCCGCCGGCCCGCCATCGAATGTGGTGACGACGCCGCCTGCCTTTTCGATGATCGGGATCAGCGCCACGATGTCGTAGGGCTTCAATCCGGGATCGGCGACGATGTCGACGCTTCCCGAGGCGATCATGGCGAAGGCATAGCAATCGGCGCCATAGCGGGCGAGCTGGATCTGTCTTTCGAATGCATCGTAACGGTTGCGCGCCTCGCCCTTGAACAGGGCCGGCGTGGTGGTGAACAGCGTCGCCTGGTCCAACTTCGTCGTCTTGCGGGTCGTCAGTTTTCGCGGCCCGCCTGGCCCCTCATAATGGGAGCCCGAGCCGTTGGCGTAGAAAAGCTCGCCGGTGAAGGGCTGCGCCATCATGCCGGCAACGGCGTCGCCGTCGACCGTCAGCCCGACCAGTGTGCCCCACACCGGCAGACCGGAAATGAATGCGCGCGTGCCGTCGATCGGGTCGATCACCCAGACGTGCCGGCTCGAAATGTTCTCGCTGCCATGCTCCTCGCCTAGAATACCATGATCGGGATACTCAGCCGATATCAGAGCCCGGATGGCGCGCTCGGCCTCGCGATCGGCCTCGGTGACCGGATCAAAACTGCCCTGTTCCTTGTTGGCGACCGCACCTTGGGCACGAAAGCGCGGCAAGGTCTCCGCCGCTGCCGCCTGCGCGATGCGACGCATGAAATCGATGCTGATGTCCAACTGATTCTCCCGCATTGCAGCATGCCCGAGCCCGGCTTTGCCGCCAATTTCGTGCCAAAACAAGGGTGTCGAGGATTTTTCCGCGACGGCATCTGTTGCCTGGATGTCACACAGGCGCCATCGAAACGCAATTTCCACATCAGAGTGAATTAAAAAAGGCTGAAGGTCGCTTGACATTTGTGCAGCGCACAATACCCTCAATCTCGGACAGGGTTTCCTGTCCATGCCCTCCTTGGGCGTTTCCTCCCTAGACTTCGACCGTATCGTGCAAACGATGCGGTCTTTTTTTATGGCGCCATTCAGTCCGCGGCCAGCGGCAGGTTATTCACTCCGCGGCCAGTGGCAAGTCGATGAAATGATGATCGGGCATCGACATCAGGTCGGCTGAGAACCGCGTCAGATCGTCGGCCAGCGCATCGAAGCCGGCAGCCTTCTCGAATGTCCGCTCGTTCATATAGAGCCCCCGGTTGACCTCGATCTGCAGCGCGTGCAGATGGCGCGCCGGGCGGCCATAGTGCTCGGTGATGAAGCCGCCGGCGTAGGGCTTGTTGTGGGCGACCGAATAGCCCATGGCGCTGAGCAGGCCGATCGCGGTGTCGGTCAGGGCGGCCGTTGCCGAGATGCCGAAACGGTCGCCGATGATGAAGTCGGGCCGCTGGCCGCTGTCGCCGACCCTGATGCTCGCCGGCATCGAATGACAGTCGATCAGCACGGCAAAGCCGAACCGCGCATGGGTTCTGGTCAACAGCCGCTTCAGCGTCTCGTGATAGGGCTTGTAGACGGCCTCGATGCGGGCGACCGCTTCGGCCAGCGGCAAGCGGCCGGAATAGATGTCGAGCCCCTCGCCGACCAGCTTCGGCACCGTGCCCAGCCCGCCGGCCACCCGTGCCGAGCGGATGTTGCAGAAGGACGGCACCGGCTCGGCGAACATGCGCGGATCAAGCTCCCACGGTTCACGGTTGACGTCGAGATAGGCCCTCGGGAAATTCGCCGCCAGCAGCGGTGCGCCGAGCGCGACGGTCCCGCCGAACAGCTCATCGACGTAGCAGTCCTCGGACCGGCGGATGGCGTTGCGGTCCAGCCTTGCCATGGCAAGGAAGCGCTCCGGATAGTAGCGGCCGCTATGCGGTGAGTTGAAGAGGAAGGGGACGCGCTGCTCGACGCCCGACCGGATTTCGAAGGGTGGAAAGACCGAAAAATCCTCGGCTGCCGTCTTCAATTTGAACGAACCCGAAAACACCAGTGCATCATGATGTGAAAGTGCCACCTTGCAAGCCTCGTGTCCAGCATTTCGGCCGCAGCACACGCCCGGCAAATATGGATCATCCCCGTCAGCGTTCACTTGATGTTTACCCTCACCTCCTCATATACAGGATGGTTAACGGGCTTGCCCAACGGCAACCTCGGGCGGGTGATTCGGACGGGATATCATGGCACGCATTCTTCTGGCGGAAGACGACGACGATATGCGTCGGTTCCTCGTCAAGGCGCTGGAGCGCGCCGGTTACCAGGTCAGCGATTTCGACAATGGCGCCAGCGCCTATGAGCGGCTGCGCGAGGAGCCTTTCTCGCTGCTGTTGACCGACATCGTCATGCCGGAGATGGACGGCATCGAACTGGCGCGGCGCGCCACAGAGATCGATCCTGATCTGAAAGTCATGTTCATCACCGGTTTCGCCGCCGTTGCGCTGAACCCGGATTCCAAGGCGCCGAAAGACGCCAAGGTGCTGTCGAAGCCCTTCCACCTGCGCGACCTCGTCAACGAGGTCGAAAAGATGCTGCAGGCGGCGTGAGCCGTTTTTAGCCGAGGCGCCGCACTCTTCGCCACTGCGGCGAGACGACGCCTTCTTTCCTTTTTCCTGCTATTGACGCGCTGGATCAAAAATGGTGTATGCGCGGCTTCGGATGGGCGTGTAGCTCAGCGGGAGAGCACTGCATTGACATTGCAGGGGTCACAGGTTCAATCCCTGTCACGCCCACCATCCAACCAGACAAGCAGATCTTGCATCGGCATTTCCCGGCTGGTTCCCCAGAGGTAGAGCGGTTCGCATAGGTTGACTTATAGCCTGCACCTGGCGCAACGCCGCATGCAGTGCTTGAGCTTGGCGAACGGTTTGTCGATTTGGGCTGAGGTCCGGACTATAGGGGCAGGAAGAAGAGCCCTTGCGAAGCCAGCCTACTGGTCATCGTCATCGCCATTGTCTGGATTGTCGACCAAACATCCCGCGCCGTGACACCCTTGGTAATTGCCTTGAGTGTCGAAATTCGGATTGCCGTCCTTGTCGTAACTCGGCCTTGGGTCGATGTAGCTGTCGTTCTTTCGACGCGCTTCCTTGCGATCCTTGTCTCTCTGTTCCTGCGCGGCTATGCGATCCATTGAGCGCTGCTCGTCTTCTGAACGTTGTGAAGTCTGTTGCATCATGCAGTCGGCAAACCTGTTGGTTCCTGGCCTATAGCCGTAAGAAGCGCACTGTTGCTGGTCCATTGCGCGTTGATCCTCAGCGCTGACGCAACCAGCAACCGCCAACGGCGCAAGCGCGATCAGCACATATCTCATCTTGAAATTCGGCATTTTGTCACTCCAGATCATTCTGATGGCACCGGGCAAGAGAGGTCACCCTCCTGGCAGTTCAGGTAGGCCCTCAACTGCCTGGTGCGAGCCTTGGTCAGTTCAGCTTGACAAGCAGCGGCAACCATCGGCGCCGCGGAGCCACCATCGTCACCGCTGGATTGAAACGTGCATTCGGCGTTGCGGAACGCAATCCACGCTCTCTGCGCTTTCACCAACCGTGCCTTGCCGTCGGAATCGTCCGTAAGCCGCTTCTGGATTTGCTTGAAGGTTTGGTTCAACGCCTGATCTGCTCTTTTGAAGTCCGAAGCTGGATCAGCCAGAGCCGCAGTGGCGGCGAACGACAGCATGGCGACGCCAGCAAGTAGAAAACGCATGATTGTATCCCCGGAATGAAAACAACCACAAGTAAGCACGCGTGGGGGCAGCCGACAAGCACCGGAAAACCGCATAGTAAGCAAAGGGTTGTCGGGTTCAACAACGCAGGACGGACGAGGCTGGGGCCGTGAGGTGATATGCGGGGAATGGCCGCCACAAGCTGACGTTGAGATTTGCCGTTTCGCCATTGTCGTGGGCGGCGCCGGCGAGTTTCGCAACCCGGTCCTGGCAGACCGGACGCCGGACGCAAACGCCGTCGCGGAAAGCTGTGCGCCCGTCCCGGTGCTGACCGGGACGGGCGCACAGGCAATCAGATCATTGCGGCTCTGGATCAGGCGTATTTCCCGGCCTGTCGCCGCCGCCCTTGCCTTCACGGCAAGGCTCGCCGATGCCGCAGCATTTGCCGTTGTAGGTGACGCCGGGCTTCAGCTTGTCGCATTCCCTGGGAGCGGTTGTCTTGCAGCCGGCCAGCACCGAAACGGCGATGGCGGCCAAAAGGACGTTTCTTGAAACAGTAAACATCAGACGTTCTCCTTGATGGACCATGTTTGGACACATCGCTTGGTCGCGCCTCGGGAGAAATTGGTTCACAAGAAAATTGATGACGGCGGCGAAACCTTCCTCGCGGTCGTTCGACACCGGAGACGCCTGGGCAGGCGCAGCAATCGCGTGGCGACGCGTCCTCTTCGACGGTCAGCCTTTCCGCGCTTCAGATGCCCGCGACGGTGCAAAGGCTCTTCATTCTGGCCACCGCCAGATCGGGATCAGCGAGCAATCCTGCCTGGTCGGCAAGGCGGAACACGTCGGCATAGTGACGGATGCCGCGCGCCGACTGCATGCCGCCGACCATCGCAAAATGGTCCTGATGGCCGTTCAGCCAGGCCATGAAGACGATGCCGGCCTTGTAGTACTCGGTGGGCGCCTCGAAGATTTTTCGCGATAGCGGCACGGTCGGCGCCATCAATGTGTCATAGCCGGCGCGGTCACCCTCCGCCAGTTTCGCCAGCGCTGCATTGGCGACCGGCGCAATCGCGTCGAAAATACCGAGCAGTGCGTGCGAGTGTCTTTTCTCGTCGCCGGCGATCAGTTCGGGATAATTGAAATCGTCGCCAGTGAACATGACGACGCCGTCCGGCAGACGGTTCCTCAGCGCGACCTCCTTGCCGGCATCGAGCAGTGAGATTTTTATCCCCTCCACCTTGCTAACGTGGCGTTCGATGATGGCAACAACTGTATCGAGAGCAGTCTCGAAATTCTCGCTGCCCCAATAGCCCCTGAGCGCCGGATCGAACATGTCGCCCAGCCAGTGCAGGATGACCTTGCCGGATGCTTGGGACAGGATGCGGTCGTAGACGCTGACATAGTCGTCCGGCCCCTTGGAAACTGCCGCCAGTGCCCGGCTGGCCATCATGATCGCCTTGCCGCCCAAGCCTTCGATGAAAGCGAATTGCCGCTCATAGGCGGTGACCACATCGTCCAGCGTCCTGGCGGCGGCGGGCGCCAGATGGTCGGTCCCGGCACCCGAGGCGAGATCGGCGCCATCGACGGTACGCGCCTCGGCGATCGAACGGCGGATCAATTCCTGTGCGTTTGCCCAGTCGAAGCCCATGCCGCGCTGCGACGTGTCCATCGCCTCGGCGATGCGGAAGCCGAGCCGCCACAGATGGTGACGGAACGCCATCGTCCTGTCCCAATCGACCACCGGCCTGGACCAGGGATCGGTCATGGCAAGCGGATCGGCAACGACGTGCGCGGCGGCATAAGCGATACGCGAAAATTGCGCGCCCACCACCGGCTGCACGGGTTCGCCGACCAGCGTGTAGCGGGTGCTGCCGCCACCCTCACCAGGCAAGGCAATGTCCATCGATCTCTCCCTTCGCAACGCTAATAAATGGAACGTTCCAATAAATCAAGAACCTTTAAGATTCGAATTCCACGGCGGGAAGAATGCTGCATCGCAACACAAAATCCTTGTAGAGCAAGCCGTTTGAGTACCCACAATCGACATTCGAGGCGCGGGAAAAATCCCGATTGACTCACGAGCGGAGCAGAGATTAGAACGTTCCAATACTTTTGGGCCTGCAGTCGGGGAGGATGCATCTGGATGGCCAACCGGGCCAAGGCGACGATATTCGACATCGCCCGCGAAGCAGGCGTGTCCAAATCGACGGTATCGCTCGTGCTCCAGGGCAGCGGGCTGATCCGGCCCGAAACAGCGAGCAAGGTGCGCAAGGCGATCGAGGATGTCGGTTACGTCTACAACCGCGGCGCCGCCAATCTGCGCAAGGCGCACTCCAATGTCATCGGCATGGTCATCAACGATCTCACCAATCCTTTCTTCGCAGAGCTGGCGGTCGGCATGGAACGCGTCTTCCAGTCGGCGGGCATCGTGCCGTTCATCGCCAACACGGCGGAAAATCCGGTGCGCCAGGAAGAAGTGCTGAAATCGCTGATGGAGCAAGGCGTCGCCGGCCTCATCGTCTCGCCGGCTCGCGGCACGACGCCGGGCGCCTTCAGGCGGATTGAGACGGCGGGGCTGCCGGTTGTCTTCGCCATGCGCCGGCTTCCCGAGAGCCGCATTCCGGTCATCGCGCCCGACAATCATCGCGGCGCCTATCTCGCCACCGCTCATCTGATCGGCAAGGGACATCGCAGGCTGGTCTTCTTCGGCGGTTCGTCCGACCTGGTGGTCTATCACGATCGGCTTGGCGGATTTCGCGAAGCCTGCGAGACGCAGGGCATCGCCGCCCGCGACGCACTGGTCGTCGAGGGCGAGACCAGCCGCAGAGGTGGTATAGGGTGTCTGGAAACCGCTCTCGCTATGGCTGAACCGCCGACCGCGGCACTCTGCTTCAACGACGCCGTCGCCTTTGGCGCCATGCTGGCGCTGCGCAAGCGCGGACTTGAGCCGGGAGTTGATTTCGCCATCGTCGGGTTCGACGATGTGGCCGAGGCCGAACATTACATGCCGGCTCTGACCAGCGTCGCGGTGGACTCGGCCGGCCTCGGCGAACGCGCCGCCCATGTCATGCTGAAAATGATCCAGTCGCGCACCACGCGCGCTGAGGACCATATCGGCGCGGTCAATCTCGTGGTCAGGGAAAGCTGTGGCCCGGATCGCCGCACCCGAAACAGGACGGCCGGTTCGGGGAGCACGAATTGAGCAAGGTCGTTTCGGCAGCGCAGGCAGCGGGCCTGATCAAGGACGGCATGGTCGTATCCGTGTCGTCGTCGAGCGGCCTCGGCTGCCCCGACGCGGTGCTTGCCGCGATCGGCGAACGCTTCAACGGGGAAGGCCATCCGAAGAACATCACCACGCTGCACCCGATCGCAGCCGGGGACATGTACGGCATCAAAGGCATCGACCATCTGGCCAAGCCCGGCCTGTTGAAGCGTACTTTGTGCGGCTCCTACCCGTCCGGCCCCTCCTCTTCCGAACCGCCGCAGATATGGAAGATGATCGGCGACAATTCGGTCGCCGCCTACAACGTGCCGTCCGGCATCCTGTTCGACATGCACCGCGAAGCGGCCGCCAAGCGGCCGGGCGTGCTGACCAAGGTCGGCCTCGACACCTTCGCCGACCCGCGCCACCAGGGCTGCGCCATGAACGCCGCCGCTAGCGAGCCGATCGTTTCGGTGCAGCAGTTCGACGGCGAGGAATGGCTCTATTTCCGCTCCATCGTGCCGCAGGTCTCGATCATTCGCGCCACGTCGGCCGACGAGCGCGGCAACCTCACCTACGAGCATGAGGGCGCCTATCTCGGTGGCCTCGAACAGGCGCTCGCCGCCCGTAACAATGGCGGCATCGTTATCGCGCAGGTCAAGCGCGTCGTCGAAAACGGTACGCTGAAACCGCATGACGTGCGCGTGCCGGGCGTCCTGGTGGACCATATCGTCGTCGCGCCCGACCAGTTGCAGACGACGCTGACACCCTATGACCCGGCGATCTCCGGAGAAATCTTCCGGCCGCTGTCGAGCTTCCGCACGCCGGAGATGAACGTCCAGAAAGTGATCGCGCGCCGCGTCGCCATGGAGTTGCGCGACGGCATGGCCGTCAACATCGGCTTCGGCATTTCCGCCAATGTCCCGCGCATCCTTCTCGAGGAAGGACAGCATGGCAAGATTACCTGGGTGATCGAACAGGGCGCGGTCGGCGGCGTGCCGCTGCTCGACTTCAAATTCGGCTGTTCGTCGAACGCCGACGCCTTCATGCCCTCGCCGCACCAGTTCATCTATTTCCAGGCGGGCGGCTTCGACGCCTCGCTATTGTCTTTCCTGCAGATCGACCGCCATGGCTCGGTCAATGTCTCGAAGCTTTCGGCGCGCCCGCATGTCACGGCTGGCGCCGGCGGCTTTGTCGACATCACCGCGCGGGCGAAGAAGATCGTGTTTTCCGGCTTCTTCAACGCCGGGGCAAAACTCTCATTGGCCGATGGCGGCATCCGCATCGATCAGGAGGGCAAGGTCAAGAAGGTGGTCAACGAAGTCGAGCACATCTCGTTTTCGGGCAAGCGCGCAGTCGCGCAGGGACAGGACATCACCTATGTCACCGAACGCTGCGTGATGAGGCTGACGCCGGAGGGCCTGGTCGTCACAGAACTCGCACCCGGCATCGATCTGCAGCGCGATGTGCTGGCGCAGTCGGAAATTCCGTTGGGCATTGCCAAGGACCTCAAGACGACACCGGCAGCCCTCTATCAGGAGCAACCGATAGGCCTGTCGCTGAATGGCGGCGCCTCGCTTGGAGGCGCGCATGGCTGAGCACCTCGTCACCTTTGAAACCGACGGCGCCATCGGCGTCGTCACGCTGCGCCGGCCGGAGAAATTCAACGCGCTGGACATTCCGATGCTGCGCGCGCTGGAGACGGCGCTTGACGCGGCCGAGATGGCCGAGGGCGTCCGCGTCGTGCTGCTGCGCGGCGAAGGCAAGGGATTTTGCGCCGGTGGCGATGTTGAAGCGTGGGCGCGGATGAGTGCCGCCGATTTCCAGGTGCAATGGGTACGCTACGGCCACCGCGTCTTCGACCGGCTGGCGCGGCTGCGGCAGCCGACCATCGCCGTTTTGTCGGGCCATGCACTGGGCGGCGGGCTCGAACTGGCTGTGGCTTGCGACTTCCGCGTGGCCCAAACACAGGTAAAATTGGGCTTCCCCGAAACCTCGATCGGTGTCGTGCCCGGCTGGTCAGGCACGCAACGCGCCGTGCGCCGCTTCGGCGCGCAGACGGTGCGCCGCATGGCGCTCGGCGGCGAGATCTTTCTCGCCCCCGAAGCGCTCGCTCTGGGCATCGTCGACCGGGTGGCCCCGACTGGCAAGGCATACGACGAAGCAAAGGCGTGGGCGGAAAAGATCGCCGAGCGCGGCCCGCTGGCGACCGAATCCGCCAAGCTGATGATCGCGGTCGCCGAAGGCGAGGAAAGTGCCGCCGCCACCGAAGCGCTGGCCAGCGGCTTCATCGCCCTGACCGGAGATCTCAAGGCCGGCGTCGATGCCTTCAAGGCCAAGCAGAAGCCGGCCTTTTCGAGATCCTAGAGGAAAACAGATGAACGCCCCACTCAAGATCGCCATGCCGGCCGAGGCGGCTGCGGCACCGAAAGCCTACAGGCTGCTGATCGACGGCAGGCATGTCGATGCCCGCGACGGCCGCACGATTGCTCGAAATAGCCCCGGCCACGGCTTCACCGTCTCGCACTACGCACAGGCCGGCGAGGCCGAAGTGGAAGCCGCTGTGCAGGCCGCCCACAAGGCGTTCGAGACCGGTCCATGGCCGCGCATGAAGGCAGCTGAGCGGGCCGCGATCCTGCTCAAGGCGGCTGACCTGATCGAGGGCCGGCTGGAAGACATCGCCCGGCTCGATGCACTGGAATCCGGCAAGCCGATCGCCCAGGCGCGCGGCGAGATCGGCGGCGCCGTCGACATCTGGCGCTATGCCGCCTCGCTTGCCCGCACGCTGCATGGTGAATCCTACGCCAATCTCGGCGATGCCATGCTGGGCGTCGTCCTGCGCGAGCCGATCGGCGTCGTCTCGATCATCACCCCATGGAATTTCCCGTTCCTGATCGTCAGCCAGAAACTGCCCTTCGCGCTCGCCGCCGGCTGCACGGCGGTGGTCAAGCCTAGCGAAATGACCTCGGCCTCGACCTTCGTGCTCGGCGATATCCTGATGCAGGCCGGCCTGCCCGCCGGCGTTGTCAATATCCTGGCCGGGCTTGGCGCCGATGTCGGTGCGCCGATGGTCAGCCACCCGCTGGTCGAGATGGTCTCGTTCACCGGCTCCACCCGCGTTGGCAAGATGACGATGGCGTCCGCCGCGCAGTCGCTGAAGAAAGTCTCGATGGAGCTCGGCGGCAAGAACGGCCAGATCGTCTTCCCGGACGCCGACCTCGAAGCGGCCGCCGATGCGGCGGTGTTCGGCGGCTTCTTCAATGCCGGCGAGTGCTGCAATGCCGGGAGCCGGCTGATCGTTCATGAGGCGATCGCCGACGATTTTCTCAGCACCGTCAAGGCGCTTGCCGCCAGGGTCACGGTCGGCGATCCGCTCGATGACCAAACCAAGGTCGGCGCGATGATCTCGTCCGGCCATCTGAAGAAGGTGGCCGGCTATGTTTCTGCCGCTGAAGGCGACGGCAGCCAGGTTTACAGCGGAGGCAAGCAATTGGCCTCCAATGTCGGCCAATACCTCGATCCCACCATCATCCGCGGCGTCACCGAGGAGATGGCCATAGCGCGCGAGGAAGTGTTCGGACCGGTGCTCTCGGTGCTGACTTTTGAATCGATTGAAAAGGCGTTGCACATCGCCAACAACACGCCCTATGGTTTGTCGGCGGGCGTGTGGAGCGCCAGCATCGACACTTGCATGTCGGTCGCGCGTGGAGTGCGTTCGGGAACCGTTTGGGTGAACACATTCATGGAAGGTTATCCCGAGCTGCCTTTCGGAGGCTACAAGCAGTCCGGTCTCGGACGCGAACTCGGCAAACGCGCGGTCGAGGACTATACCGAGGAAAAGACAATCCAGTTTCATCGCGGCCTGCGCACCGGGTGGTGGGTCGGCTGAGTTGAGAAGAACCCGGTGGGCTTCACCGGTCGTGTAAAGCAACAAGGGAGGTAGTACATGTTGCGCAAACTGCTTATCGGAACCGCTCTCGCATCCGGCCTGGCTTTCGCGGCCCACGCCGAGGACGTCAAGGAAGTGCAGATGCTGCATTGGTGGACGTCGGGCGGCGAAGCGGCTGCTCTCAACGTCCTTAAGGGCGATCTGGCCAAGGAAGGCTATGCCTGGAAGGACGTGCCGGTGGCCGGCGGCGGCGGCGATGCCGCCATGACCGCGCTGAAGGCGATGGTCGCGGCCGGCAATTATCCGACCGCCTCGCAGATGCTCGGCTACACCGTGCTCGACTACGCCGCTGCCGGCGTCATGGGCGACCTGACCGAAACGGCGAAGAAAGAAGGCTGGGACAAGTCCGTTCCGGCAGCTCTGCAGAAGTTTTCGGTCTATGACGGCAAGTGGGTCGCGGCGCCGGTCAACGTTCACTCGGTCAACTGGCTGTGGATCAACAAGGCCGTCCTGGACAAGATCGGCGGCACCGAGCCGAAGACCTTCGACGACTTCGTTGCCCTGCTCGACAAGGCCAAGGCGGCAGGGGTGATCCCGCTCGCTCTCGGCGGCCAGAACTGGCAGGAAGCCACCATGTTCGACTCCGTCGTGCTGTCGACCGGCGGACCTGAGTTCTACAAGAAGGCCTTCAACGACCTCGACGACGCCTCGCTCAAGTCCGACACGATGAAGAAGTCGTTCGACAATTTGGCCAAGCTCGTCACCTATGTCGACCCCAACTTCTCCGGCCGCGACTGGAACCTTGCCACCGCCATGGTCATCAAGGGCGACGCCCTGGTGCAGGTCATGGGTGACTGGGCCAAGGGCGAGTTCAACGCCGCCAAGAAAACGCCGGGCACCGACTTCCTCTGCTATCGCTTCCCGGGCACCGACGGCTCGGTGATCTACAACTCCGACATGTTCGGCATGTTCAACGTTCCGGACGACCGCAAGGCCGCCCAGGTCGCGCTGGCCACCGCCACCCTGTCGAAGAGCTTCCAGTCGGCCTTCAACGTCGTCAAGGGTTCGGTTCCGGCCCGCACCGACGTTCCGGACACCGACTTCGACGCTTGCGGCAAGAAGGGCATCGCCGACCTGAAGGCAGCCAACGAAGGCGGCACGCTGTTCGGCTCGCTGGCCCAGGGCTATGGCGCGCCCCCGGCGGTCGCCAATGCCTATAAGGATGTCGTCTCCAAATTCGTCCATGGTCAGATCAAGACCTCGGACGAGGCCGTGACCGAGCTGGTCAAGGCGATCGACGACGCCAAGTAAGCGCCACGCGCCAAAAACGCCTTCCCCGCTCCGGCGGGGAAGGCCCAGATCCGCGAACTTAGATCCGCGAAGCTGGTTGGCCGCGAGTCGACGGGAGGAGCCCCATGAGCACGGTAGCGACAAGCCAGATCAAGCTGACGCCGGAGCATGCGCGGCCACGCGCCTCGGTGCGCTCACGCCTGCAGGACGCATTGCCGAAGATCGTGCTGGCGCCCAGCTTCGCCATCACCATCGTCTTCGTCTACGGCTTCATCCTGTGGACGATCTATCTGTCCTTCACCAATTCCAAGACCTTTCCATCCTATGTCCTGACCGGCTCGCGCGCCTATCAGCGGCTGTGGGGCTGGACCTTCGACACCGACCCGCCGTCGAGCTGGTACACGTCGATCACCAATATGGGTATTTTCGGTTTCCTCTACATCGCCATCTGCCTGGCGCTCGGCCTGTTCCTGGCCATCCTGCTCGACCAGAAGATCCGCGGCGAAGGCGTGCTGAGGCCGATCTATCTCTACCCGATGGCGCTGTCCTTCATCGTCACCGGCGTCGCCTGGAAATGGTTCCTCGATCCCGGCCTCGGCCTCGAGCAGACCTTGCATCAATGGGGCTGGACGAGCTTCCATTTCGACTGGATCAAGAACAAGGATTTCGTCATCTACACGGTGGTCATTGCCGGCGTCTGGCAGGCCTCCGGCTTCATCATGGCGATGTTCCTGGCCGGCCTGCGCGGCATCGACGGCGAGATCATGAAGGCGGCGCAGATCGACGGCGCCACCACCTTCCAGCTCTACCGCCGCATCGTCATCCCGCTGCTGCGGCCGATCTTCCTGTCGGCTTTCATCGTGCTCGCGCATCTCGCCATCAAGTCCTACGATCTGGTCGTAGCCCTGACCAGCGGCGGCCCCGGCGGCTCGGCCTGGCTGCCCTCCAACTTCATGTATGAATACACGTTCAAGCGCAACGAAATGGCCGTCGGCTCGGCCAGTGCGGTGATCATGCTGATGACCATCGTCGCAATCATCGTGCCCTATCTCTATTCGGAACTGCGGGAGAAGCCGCGATGAGCGCCGTCACCATTCCCGCCCGCCAGGCCTCCGGCGGCGTCAACGTCAAGGTTATCAACCGCATCGTCATCTACGGGCTGCTGGCGCTGTTTGCGCTGTTCTACCTGATGCCGCTGTTCGTCATGCTGGTGACCTCGTTCAAGGCCATGGACGAGATCCAGAACGGCAACATGCTGGCGCTGCCCAGGGCACCGACCTTCGATCCCTGGCTGAAGGCCTGGGGCGAGACCTGCGTCGGCCTCACCTGCGCCGGCATCAAGGGCTATTTCTGGAACTCCATCAAGATGGTGGTCCCGGCCGTGCTGATCTCGACGATGCTCGGAGCGCTGAATGGCTACGTGCTGACCAAATGGCGTTTCCGCGGCGCAACGCTGGTGTTCGGGCTGATGCTGTTCGCCTGCTTCATTCCGTTCCAGTCGGTGCTGCTGCCGATGGCGACCATCCTCGGCAGCCTTGGCCGCTTCGGCGTCACGCTGCAGAATGCGACGGGAACCAGCTTTGGCCTCGGCAATCCGACCGTCAATCTGGTTTTCGTCCACGTCGTCTACGGCATCGGCTTCACCACGCTGTTCTTCCGCAACTACTACGAGGCGTTCCCCACCGAACTGGTCAAGGCGGCACAGGTCGACGGCGCATCCTTCTTCCAGATCTTCCGCCGCATCATGCTGCCGAACTCGATGCCGATCTTCGTCGTCACCGTCATCTACCAGTTCACCAACATCTGGAACGACTTCCTGTTCGCCTCGGCTTACGCCGGCACTGGCGACGCGATGCCTATGACGGTGGCGCTCAACAACGTCGTCAACACGTCGACCGGCGTCGTCGAATACAACGTCAACATGGCCGCCGCGATGATCGCGGCACTGCCCACCCTTCTCGTCTATGTGCTCGCCGGCCGCTATTTCGTGCGCGGTCTGATGGCGGGCGCCGTCAAAGGATAATCCGATGGCTTTTCTGGAAATTGATGGTTTGAGGAAGCGCTTCGGCCAGGTCGAGATCCTGAAGGGGATCGATGTCGAGCTCGAGAAAGGCGGCTTCCTGGTGCTGGTCGGCCCTTCCGGCTGCGGCAAGTCGACCTTGCTCAACACCATCGCCGGCCTGGAGACGATCACCTCGGGCGAAATCCGGGTCGACGGCCGCACCATCAACGATCTGCATCCTTCCAAGCGCGACATCGCCATGGTTTTCCAGAGCTACGCGCTCTACCCCAACATGACGGTGGCCGGAAACATCTCCTTCGGCATGGAGATGCGCGGCGTGCCGGCGGCGGAGCGCCAGAAGGCCATCGACAAGGTGGCCAAGGTGCTGCAGATCGGCCACCTCTTGCAGCGCAAGCCGAGCCAGCTTTCCGGCGGCCAGCGCCAGCGCGTCGCCATGGGCCGGGCGCTGGTGCGCGACCCAAAACTGTTCCTGTTCGACGAGCCCTTGTCCAACCTCGACGCCAAGCTGCGTGTCGACATGCGCATCGAAATCAAGCGCCTGCATGCCACCACCGGCACCACCATCGTCTACGTCACACACGACCAGATCGAGGCGATGACGCTGGCCACCAAGATCGCGGTCATGCGCGATGGCGAGGTGCAGCAGTTCGGTACGCCGGCCGAAATTTACAACAACCCGAGCAATCTCTTCGTCGCCGATTTCATGGGCTCGCCGGCGATGAACCTGATCCCGGCGACGATCGGCACGTCAGGCAACGCGCTGTCCGTCGTGCTGCAGCGCGAAACACGAGAGCCTATCTCGCTGCCGATGGCCAATGCACCGGCCGGCCTGTCGGCATTCCAGGGCAAGCCGATCATCTTCGGTGTCCGCCCCGAAGCCCTGACCGATCCGGAAGGTGCCGAGCGCAACGCTTCGCACATCGCCACCGCCGACTGTCACATCGAGGTCGTCGAACCGGCCGGCTCGGACACTTTCGCCGTCACCAATCTCGGCGGCAAGGGCGTGGTGGCGCGGCTGCGCGCCGACGCCAACATCCAGCCGGGCACCAACACGCCGCTTGCCTTCAACCTGACCAGGGCGGTGTTCTTCGACCCGGCGACCGAGACCCGTATTCGCTAATGTATGTCGCCCAAAATTGGATCCGGTTTTGGGGCAACGACATGCATCAAAACAAAAAACTAAAGCGCGTCGGGACGCGATTTAGGCCATGACAAATCCGGACATCGTCATCATCGGCTCCGGCATCGGCGGCGCTACGATCGCTTCCGGCCTTGCCGGCAGCGGCGCCTCGATCCTGATGCTGGAGCGCGGCGAGCCGTTGCCGGCGACGCCGCACGCGCGCGACACGCGCTCGATCTTCGTCAACGGCCATTATAGGCCGAAGGAGATGTGGCGTGAGGCCGGTGGTGCCGCCTTCAACCCCGGCAATTATTACTATGTCGGCGGCAATTCGAAGTTCTACGGCGCGGTGCTGATCCGCTACCGCAAGGAGGACTTTGCGGCCATGGAGCATTTCGGCGGCGTCTCTCCGGCATGGCCGTTCACCTATGATGAATTCGAGCCCTGGTATTCGAAAGCCGAACAGCTGTTCCGCGTGCGCGGTGCACTGGGCGAGGATCCGACCGAGCCGTTCCATTCGGTCCCCTATGCCTACAAGCCGGTGCCCGACGAGGCACCGATCGCCCGCGCCCGCGCCGAGCTGAAAAACCTCGGCCTGCATCCGGCCTCGCTGCCGCTCGGTGTCGACATCGACACCTGGCTAAAAGACGGCAAGACCGGCTGGGATGCTTTCCCGAACACCGGCCAAGGCAAGGTCGACGCACAAACGGGACCGCTGACGGCGGCCCTCACCGACCAGAACATCAAGCTCGAAACCGGCGCCCACGTCGAATATCTCGAAGCCTCGGCGGACGGCACGACGATATCAGCCATTCACTACCGGCAGAATGGCGAGCTGAAGAAAGTATCGCCGAAGCTGGTCATCCTCTCGGCCGGCGCGGTCAACTCCGCCGTCATCCTGCTGCGCTCGCCCACATCGGATGGCAAAGGCCTCGCCAACCGCTCCGACCAGGTCGGCCGCAATTTCATGAACCACAATTCAAGCGCCATGCTGGCGATCGACCCGCGCCGCCGCAACGATGCCGTCTATCAGAAGACCTTGATGCTGAACGACTATTACCTGTCCGACGGCAAGGGCGGCAAGCCGCTGGGGAACGTCCAGTTGCTCGGCAAGATCGACGGCAACATGCTGCGGGCCAATGTCAAATACACGCCGGGATTCGCGCTCGATTTCATGGCCGGCCACGCCGTCGACTGGTACCTGATGTGCGAGGATCTGCCCGATCCTGAAAGCCGCATCATGGTCGACGGCAAGGACATCGTCATGCAGTGGCGGCGCTCCAACATGCAGTCGCTCGACGGGCTGACCAAGGTGATGCGCGAAAATTTCCGCGCCTGCGGTTATCCCATCGTTCTGTCGCGCCCCTTCGACAAGCGCACGCCGTCGCACCAATGCGGCACGATAAAGATGGGCGACGATCCGGCGACGGCGGCGCTCGACCCTTACTGCCGCTCCTTCGACCACCGGAACCTCTTCGTCGTCGACGCCGGTTTCCTGCCGAACTCGGCCGCGGTCAATCCGGCGCTATCGATTGCAGCCCAGGCGCTGCGTGTCGCCGATCATATTCGCAAGGTGGGGCTTACGGCATGACCCGCCCTGCGGCCATCGTCACAGGCGGCGCGCGGGGCATTGGCCTTGCCTGTGCCCAGGCGCTGGCGGATGGCGGCTACGATATTCTGGTCGCCGACCTTGCCGAAACAGCCGCTGACAGACTTGCCACCGACATCACCAAGCGTGGCGCGAAATTTGCCTACATCCAGTGCGACATCGC
>NZ_RZTB01000002.1:25879-94790 GCF_003997735.1 Mesorhizobium sp. M7A.F.Ca.MR.148.00.0.0
ATCGATTGCAGCCCAGGCGCTGCGTGTCGCCGATCATATTCGCAAGGTGGAGCTTACGGCATGATCGGTTTGCGCCGCCCCTCATCCGCCTGCCGGCACCTTCTCCCCGTAAACGGGGAGAAGGAAGCTGGTCGCAACCTCGGCGATCCTTTGGCGATTGGCGAGAACGGCGGCGCGAGCGTCCTTCTCCCCGTCACTATACGGGGGGTTGAGGAGTGGTCCGCGCAGCGGACGAAAAGCCAACTGCTTGGCTTTTCGAACGACGAACGCTCCGGCAGGGCGATGAGGGGCGGCGCTGACATCCGCAAGGCTAGCTTCCAATGACCCGCCCCTCCGCCATCGTCACCGGCGGCGCGCGCGGCATTGGGCTTGCCTGCGCCCAAGCACTGGCGGATGCCGGCTTCGATATTCTGGTCGTCGACCTTGCCGAAACGGCCGCTGACAGACTTGCCACCGACATCACCAAGCGCCGCGCAAAATTCGCCTACGTCCAGTCCGACATCGCCGATCTCGCCAGCCACACCGTACTTGTCGATGCCGCGATGCGCGCCTTCGGCCGCATCGACTGCCTGGTCAACAATGCCGGCGTCGGCGCCGTGGTGCGCGGTGACCTCTTGGACCTCGAGCCGGAGAATTTCGACCGCACGCTCGGCATCAATCTGCGCGGCACCGTGTTCCTCAGCCAGGCCGTCGCCAAGGCGATGCTGGCTGCGCCAGGCGATCACCAGAGGTCGATCATCACCATCACCTCGGTCAGCGCCGAAATGGCATCGCCGGAGCGGCCGGACTACTGCATCTCGAAAGCCGGCCTTTCAATGTGGGTGAAGAACCTGGCACTGCGGCTTGCGCCCGAAAATATCGGCGTGTTCGAGGTCCGGCCAGGCATCATCCGCACCGATATGACATCAGGCGTGACCGCCAAATATGACGCCCTCATCGACGGCGGTCTGGTGCCAGCCAAACGCTGGGGCGAGGCTTCCGACATCGGCGCGGTGGTGGCGACGCTCGCCGACGGCAAGCTCGGCTTTTCGACCGGCTCGATCATCAATGTCGACGGTGCGCTCTCCGTGCCGCGGCTGTAAGTGGACAGTGTCATGACCGACTACATCATCGTGGGCGCCGGTCCGGCCGGCTGCGTTCTGGCCAACCGGCTGAGCGAGAATCCGGCAAATTCGGTCCTGCTGCTGGAGGCTGGCGGTAAGGACTGGCATCCCTATATCCACATGCCGGCAGGCTTCGCCAAGATGACGAAGGGGATCGCCTCCTGGGGCTGGTCGACCGTGCCGCAGAAGCACATGAAGGACCGCGTCTTCTGGTACACGCAGGCCAAGGTTGTCGGCGGCGGCTCGTCCATCAACGCCCAGATCTACACGCGCGGCAATGCCCGCGACTATGATGCCTGGGAGAAGGAAGAAGGCCTCACCGGCTGGGGTTATCGCGACGTGCTGCCCTACTTCAAGCGAGCCGAAAACAACCAGCGCTACGCCAACGATTTTCACGGCGACCAGGGCCCGCTCGGCGTGTCCAACCCGATCGCGCCGCTGCCTATCTGCGAGGCCTATTTCCGTGCCGGCCAGGAGATGGGCATCCCCTTCAACCCGGACTTCAACGGCGCTGCCCAAGAAGGCGTCGGCTACTACCAGCTTACCCAGAAGGATGCCCGGCGCTCGTCCGCTTCAGTCGCCTATTTGAAGCCGATCCGCGCCCGCAAGAACCTGACCGTCCGAGCCGACGTGCTGGTGACGCGCATCGTCGTCGAGAAGGGCCGCGCCATCGGCGTCGAGGTGGTCGACAGGCCGGGCGGCGAGAAGAAAATCCTGCGCGCCGAACGCGAGGTGATCGTCTCGTCCGGCGCCATCGGCTCGCCGAAACTCCTGATGCAGTCGGGCATCGGCCCCGCGGACCATCTGAAGTCGGTCGGCGTCACGCCGGTGCACGACCTGCCCGGCGTCGGCTCCAACATGCAGGACCATCTCGATCTGTTCGTCATCGCCGAATGCACCGGCGATCACACCTATGACAACTACGCCAAGCTGCACCGCACGGCCTGGGCCGGCCTGCAATATCTGCTGCTGAAGAAGGGGCCGGTGGCCTCCAGCCTGTTCGAGACCGGCGGCTTCTGGTACGCCGATCCGACAGCCGCCTCGCCCGACATCCAGTTCCATCTCGGTCTGGGCTCGGGTATCGAGGCCGGCGTCGAGAAGCTGAACAATCCCGGCGTCACTTTGAACTCGGCTTTCCTGCGGCCGCGCTCGCGCGGCACGGTGCGGCTGAAGAGCGCCGACCCGGCCGACCACCCGCTGATTGATCCGAACTACTGGTCCGATCCCTATGACCGCGCCATGTCGATCAAGGGGCTGCGGCTGGCCCGCGAGATCATGCGGCAGAAGGCGCTTGCCCCTTACGTGCTGCGCGAGGTGCTGCCCGGCCCGTCACTCGCCAGCGACGACGAGCTGTTCGACTATGCCTGCCGCAGTTCCAAGACCGACCACCATCCGGTCGGCACCTGCCGCATGGGCCATGACGAGATGGCTGTCGTGACGCCGGATCTGCGGCTGCGCGGCATCGAGGGCCTGCGCGTCTGCGACGCCTCGGTGATGCCGCGCGTGCCTTCATCCAACACCAATGCACCGACCATCATGGTCGGTGAAAAGGGCGCCGACCTGGTCCTTGGCCGCGAGCCGCTGCCGCCGGCGGTGTTTTCCGGAAACCGGGCTGCTTAGCCACTGAGGAGTAAGACATGATCAGGCACTGTGTTTTCGCCAAGTTTCGCAACGATGTTGCCGCCGCCGAGCGCATGGCGATCCATGCCGATCTCGAGGCGCTTCGACAGGTGATCGACGGCATGGACGCCGTAAAATTCAGCGCCAATGTCAGCCCGGAGCCGTTCGCACGCGGCTTCACCCACGGCTTCACCATCGATTTCCGCGATGCCGCCGCGCGCGATGCCTATCTTGTGCATGAAGCGCACCAGCGCGCCGGCGCGCGCCTGGTCGCTGCCCTGGAAGGCGGCACGGACGGACTGCTGGTGTTTGATCTCGAAATCTAGACCTTACCCTCAAGCCACGATCGAGTTCATCGACAGATGGCACCGCTCGCTCTCATCGCACCTTCCGCCATTTCCAGCGGGCGTTCGATCAAATGAGCCACGCGAAAACGTGACCACCGGTCTTCCCTGAACTGACCGATAATTCCCCATCGATGATGATGGAGGAAGATTTGCCCCTTAATTCGCAGCAGAAGAAGACCGTCCTCGCCTCATTCCTGGGCTGGACGCTCGATGCTTTCGATTTCTTCCTTCTGACATTCCTGCTCACCGATATCGCGACCGAATTCCACGCCGACGTGCCCGCGGTCTCCAAGGCGCTGTTCCTGACCTTGGCGACACGCTTCATCGGCGCGTTCTTCTTCGGCATGCTTGCCGACAAATATGGGCGCAAGCCCATCCTCATGCTCAACATCGTCAGCTATTCGGTGATCGGCGCGCTGGCCGCCTTCTCGCCCAATCTTGGCATTTTCCTGGCGCTGCGCGCGCTGTTCGGCATCGCCATGGGCGGCGAATGGGGACTGGGCAGTTCGCTGGCCATGGAATCCATTCCGCCGAGCGCACGCGGCATGGTCTCCGGCATCCTGCAATGCGGCTATCCGGCCGGCTATCTGCTGGCGGCGGTGGTCTATGGCCTGCTCTATCAGCAGACGATCGGCGGCTACACGATCGGCTGGCGCGCCATGTTCCTGCTCAGCTTCGTGCCGGCGCTGATCGTGCTCTTCATCCGATCGCATGTGCCGGAATCGCCGGCCTTCGTCGAAGCGCAGAAGACCGCGAGACCGGGCATGTGGGAAACGCTGCAGAAGCACTGGGGCGTCGCGCTCTATGCCGTCGTCCTGATGATGTTCTTCAATTTCTTCAGTCATGGCACGCAGGACCTCTACCCTACCTTCCTGAAGAAGCAGCACGGCTTCGATCCGCATACGGTGAGCTGGATCACCATCGTCGCCAATATCGGCGCCATCGTCGGCGGCCTGGCCTTCGGCGCGCTGTCGGAGAAGATCGGCCGCGTCAACGCCATCACGCTGGCATGCCTGATCGCCTTGCCATCCATCCCGCTATGGGCCTACTCGACCACGCCGTTCATGCTCGCCATCGGCGCCTTCGTCATGCAGGTCGCGGTCCAGGGTGCCTGGGGCGTCATCCCCGTGCACCTCAACGAGCTTTCGCCCGGCGCGGTGCGGGCGACCTTGCCCGGCTTTATCTATCAGGCGGGCAATCTCGCCGCGTCCTATGGCGGCCCCTATCAAGCAGGAATCGCTGAAAGCGCCGGAGGCAGCTATGGCTATGCCCTGGCACTGTTCGCAGGCGTGGTCGCCGTCTGCATCATCGTCGTCATCCGCTTCAGCCCGGAACGACGTGGCCAGGTGATGACCGTCCTGACCTGAGCGGCGCCTAACCAAGCCTCAGCGCGACGACGCCGGCAACGATGCTGAGCGCGGCGGCACCGCGCCAGCCGGTCATTTTTTCGCCGAGAGCGAAGACCGAGATCATCATGGCAAACAGGATCGAGGTTTCGCGCAGCGAGGCCACCGAAGCGATCGGTGCTTTGGTCATCGCCCACATGACGATCCAGTAGGCGGCGCCGCTGAGCACGCCGGTGAACAGCCCTGCCTTCCAGTCGCGCGCCAGCACCGGCAGTGCCTTCGGCCCGCGGAAGATGAGGCACAGCACCAACGCGCCTAAAGCATCGCAGATGAACAGCCAGGCGGCATAGCTCTGCGCGGTTGCCGCCAGCCGCGCGCCGCTGCCGTCCGACAGCGTGTAGCTGGCAATGAAGATGGAAGTGCCGAGCGCAAAACCGACCGCGCGCAGATTGAGTTTTTCCAGATGCGCGCCGCCACGAAACGACATCACCAGCGTGCCGGCCGACAACAGGAAGATGCCGAGCATGGCGAACGGGCCGGGAATCTCGGCAACGACGAACATGCCGCCGAAGGCTGAGAGCAGAGGTGCGGTGCCGCGCGCCAGCGGATAGGTCTGGGCGAAATCGCCGGCCTTGTAGGCGCCGATCAGGAAGGTCCGGTAGCCCATGTGGAAAATGACCGAGGCGATGATGTAGGGCCACACCTCCGCCTTCGGCACTTCGACGAAGGGCAGCACCACGAGTGCCGCCGCGCCCATGCCTAATGTCATCAGCGTGATCGACAGGAAGCGGTCGAGATGGACCTTGACCAGCGCGTTCCAGATCGCGTGCATGGCGGCGGCGGCAAGCACTGCGAAGAAGACGAAAAGCGTCATGTGGCGATGCCGGGCGTTTCCAGGTCTATGTCGACCCGCAGCGGAAAATGATCCGAGGCAACCTCGCCGATGTCGGCACTGATCGAACGCACCCGCCCGGCGAACATGCCGCCGACGAAGCAATGGTCGAGCCGGCGCTTTGCCAGTCTGCCGTCGATGGTCTTCACATGGGTGTGGAAGTCCGGAACCGGCTCCCCGGCAACGGCGGCGGCATCGACGAAACCGCTGAGATAGGCGGCACCCCTATGGTAGGGCGTGCTGCCGACGATGCGGCGATACTCGGCGCTGTCCGGCTCCATGTTGAAATCGCCCATCCAGATCGCCGCCAGCGGGTTTTCCGGCTCCGCTTCGCCGCTGGTCCAGTTGCGCGTGGGCTCGTCGTCGACGCCGCTCCACGGTCCGCCATCGGACGGTGCCCGGCGATGCTCGGCCATGAGGTAGTCGATCTGCTCCAGCCGCTCCTCGGCCGCGATATGGGCGAGATGCAGCGACAACACCCGCACCGGCCCTGCCGGCGTGCGGATCATGCATTCAAGTGCGGCGTTGCGGGTGTTGAGCGGCCGCTGCGTGCGGCGCATCGGCAGCGCATGCAGCCGCGACCAGACGATCGGAAGTTTCGACAGTACCATGGCGCCGAACTGGCGGCGCCGATTGACCAGACGGCCGTCGCGCCTTTCGCTGGCATCCATGTCGAAGGCCGGGCCGTAGACCCAGTGATGTTCGGGCAGCAGCCGGGAAAGCAGCTCCGGCTGGTCGTCGAAATTGCTGCGCTGCCAGTGCCGCTCGACCTCTTGCAGCGCAATGATGTCGGCGCCGGCAACGATGCGCGCGGCGCGCGAAAGATCGTAGCGGCCGTCGCGGCCGAACCCGTACTGGATGTTGTAGCTGACCAGCTTCATTGCTTATCCGGCTCAATTTCGTGTTGGCAGTAACGGTTCGATGCCACGGTTGCAATGTGCAGGGGAATGGACGTGGCTTGGACCAGCCTTGCCCTTCACCGGGATCATGCACCGATCCCGAAGCACTTCGATATCTTCCGTGCGCCGGAAAACGGCGTGCGATGCCTTATGTATTCAGCGGCTGGAACCGGCCGGGTGGCGACGCCGCCAGTTCGGTCCAGTCGATCTCTTCCTCCAGGCGATGATAGGCTTCGTCGCCAATCGTCCCGTTGCGGCGCAATTCCTCCAGCGCGTCGCGCTGGCTCTTGATCGCATAAAGGCGCAAGCGGTCATATTCGGTCGCCGCCTGGGCATCGTCGGGATTTTTGGCGATCTTGCGTTGAGCGGCATATTGCTCGCGCACCGCAGCCGCCGCGTCCGATGTCTTGCCGCTTAATATGTCCAGCGCGGCCTGCATGACCACGACGCGCGCCTGCGCGACCTCGCGGTCGACCGTTTCGTCCGGGTCGAGGTTCAGCAGCCGCAGCAGCGGCTTCAGGCTCATGCCTTGCAGCACCAGCGTGCCGAGCACGACCGTGAAAGCAGCGAGCACGATCGGGTCGCGGGCCGGGAAGTCAGCCGGCAGGGCGAATGCCGCCGCAAGCGTCACCAAACCGCGCATTCCGCAC
The DNA here is from genome assembly GCF_003997735.1 of Mesorhizobium sp. M7A.F.Ca.MR.148.00.0.0. Taxonomy (NCBI): domain Bacteria; kingdom Pseudomonadati; phylum Pseudomonadota; class Alphaproteobacteria; order Hyphomicrobiales; family Phyllobacteriaceae; genus Mesorhizobium; species Mesorhizobium sp. M7A.F.Ca.MR.148.00.0.0. The sequence continues at coordinate 32,737 of NZ_RZTB01000002.1, forward strand.
CAGCCGATCAGCACGCCGCCACGAAACGACGGAGCGTCACGCTGACGATCAGCCACGCCGAAACGGCCAAACCACCTGATGATCGCGCCGCACCCCAGCACCCAGATGAGGCGTGAGACGATGACGATGGCAAGCACTGTCCCGGCCAGGACGAACGCGTCGGTCTGCCCCTGCCCGGCAAGCCTGCCGACGATCGTACGCGCCTGCAGGCCCATCAGCACGAAAGCCAGAACATTGAGCACGAAGACCGCCGTCTCCCAGACCGAATAGGAGCTGATGCGGTTTCTGGCCGGCATGCGGCGCGGTGCGGTGCGGGCGATCGTCATGGCATAGACGACTATGGTGATGATGGCCGATAGTCCGATCCTGTCAGCCAGGATCCAGACCCCGAATGTGCCGGCAAATTGCACCACAGTGCCGCTCGCCGGGTCCTCGATCCGGCCCAGCGTCATCAGAGACACCCGGCCAAGCAGGTAGCCGGCGGCAAGGCTGCCGAGCGTGGACAGCAGGATCATCGGAACGGCGCTGCTCAGCAGAATGGAACCTGCTGCCGCCGAAATCGCCATCCGGTAGATCAGCAAGGCGGTGGCGTCGTTGAGCAGGCTCTCGCCTTGCAGAATGGCAGTGATGCGGTGCGGCACCTTGAACTGGCCAAGCACGGCCGATGCCGCAACCGCATCGGGCGGCGCCACGATGGCGCCAAGCGCTATGGCCGCGGCGATCGGCAGGCCTGCCATCGCCCAGCCGGCAAGTGCGACCGTCGCTGTCGTGAAAAGGACGGCGCCAAGCGCCAGCAGCACAAGCGGCACCCTGTAGCGGTTGAGATCGCGCAGCGAGGTATCATAGGCGGCATCGAGCAGCACCGGCGCGATGAACAGGGCTAGCGCCAGTTCCGGATCGATCTCTATGGTCGGCACGCCAGGCACGAAGGCGATGGCCACCCCGGCCAGCGCCAGCAAAGAGGGATAGGGAACCTGTACGCGCCGCGACAGCGCCGTCAGCGCAACGGCGATCAACAGCAGAACGAGTGTCAGTTCGAAAAGCGCCATGGCCTGTTATAGCCGGGAAGCGAGACGCTGGCAGTGGCAAAGCGGCTGGAAACTGTTGATTGGCCAGCAAGCTCGAGCCGATGGGAATATGCCTCGAATTGCCTTCCACCGATGCCCTGCCAAATCGACAAATGCGCCGGCCGCACTGACATCGAAATCACCGATAGAGGGGTCGCTTAAACACGGACTTCCCTGCATTGCAGCCCATGCCACGCGGACGGAAGCATCTCCCGTCTTAGCAGACCGGGATGCAGCCATTCATTTTGAGCAAGCGCATCAGCCTAGTGCAGCACCAGCATGTCGCTCGACGAGAACGAGATCTCGGCCTTTTCACCGACTGCGGGTGGCGGGGTTGCCGGGCTGTTGAAGGTGTCGAGCGAGACCGTGTTGCCACCGATGCCGACGCGAACCCGGATGACCGAGCCGAGAAAATGCACTTCGGAGATTTCTCCCGAAAGGCTGGAGTCACGGCCGGGCTGACGGCCCAGCGAAATCGCTTCCGGACGCAGCGCCAGCGACAGCGTGTCGCCGGACTTGGAGCCGTTGAGCTTGCCCTTGAGCGAAACCTGTTCGGAATTGACCCGCACCGTGCCTGCAGCGGCATCGGTGACGGTGCCTTCGAGCACGTTCAGCGTGCCGACGAAATTGGCGACGAACTTGGTCGCCGGACGGTTGTAGATCTCGAACGGCGTGCCGACCTGCTCAGCCTTGCCGCCATACATGACGGCGATGCGGTCGGAGATCGACAGCGCCTCTTCCTGGTCATGCGTGACGAAGATGGTGGTGATGCCGAGCTTCTTCTGGATCGAGCGGATCTCCTCGCGCAGCGACACGCGCACCTTGGCGTCGAGCGCCGACAGCGGCTCGTCGAGCAGCAAGAGCTTCGGCTTCGGCGCGATGGCGCGAGCCAGCGCGATGCGCTGCTGCTGGCCGCCCGAGAGCTGGTAGGGATAGCGATCCGCCATCTGCGGCAGCTTGATGATGCCGAGCATCTCGGCGACACGGGCATCGATGTCCGCCCTGGGCATGCCGGCGACCTTCAGGCCGAAGCCGATGTTCTGCGCCACGGTCAGGTTCGGAAACAGCGCATAGGCCTGGAACACCATGCCGACATTGCGCTGGTTGGGCTTCAGCCTCGTAATGTCCTTGCCGCTGACGACGATCGTGCCGGCGCTCGGCTCCTCGAAACCGGCGACCATACGCAGCACGGTGGTCTTGCCGCAGCCGGACGGGCCGAGGAAGGAGACGAATTCGCCGCGCTCGACGTCAAGATTGAAGTCCTCGACCACCGTGGTGGCGCCGAAGGATTTTCGAACGTGCTGGATGGAGAGGAATGGGTCGGCCATGGCTTTGACTTTCAGTTCGGACGGTTCGCCGATCTCGGCGCGAAGCGGGACAGGATCTGTATCAGCGACATGCAGCCCCAGGTGATGGCGAAGGCGATGATGGCAAGTGCCGCCGGCTCATAGGCGCGGTTGGCGCCGATATTCTGCAGATAGGGGCCGAAGGCCGGCCGGTTGAGCAGGCTGGCCATGGTGAATTCGCCGATGACGATGGCGAAGGTGAGGAAGGCGCCCGAGAGCACCGCGATCAGCACGTTGGGCAGGATGACACGGGTGATGATCGTCCCCCAACCAGCACCAAGGATCTGTGCCGCCTCCGTCAGGGTACGCACGTCGATGGTGCGAAGCCCGGTGTCGACGGCGCGATACATGTACGGCAGCGCCAGTGTTGCATAGCCGATGACCAGCAAGGCATTGGTGCCTGTATCGGTCGCCAGGAACGGCAGCGGCGAATTCGACCCGTACATTCTGATGTAGCCGAAGACGATGACGATGGCCGGAATGACCAGCGGCAGCAGGGTAATGAATTCGACGATCGGCCGCAATTGCGGCAGCCGAAGCCGAATCCAATAAGCGGCGGGCACCACGATCAGCACGCCGAGAATGATGGTGAAAACGGCGGCCAGTACCGAATAGCCGAAGGTGGCCTGGAAGCGGGCATCGCCCAACACGACCTTGTAGGCGTCGAAGGAATAGACCCCGCGCCGCATGCGCATGGAAAACTCCACGGTCGCGATCAGCGGAATGAAGAAGTAGGCCGCGCCAAGAGCAAAGACGAGCCAGGCCCAGAACTTTCCCGACTTCATTTCAGCCACCTCTCGGAACGGGTCCGGAACCAGATGTAGAACACATTGGCAAGACCTGTGATGACGATCATGCCGAAGGCGATGGCATAACCGAGATGGGCATTGTGCAGCACATCGCCGCGGATCTGTGCATAGAGCAAAATCGGCACGATGTTGAGCGACGAGCCGGTCAGCGCATAGGCGGTGGCGATGGCGCCGAAGGCGTTGGCGAACAACAGGATCACGGTGCCGAGGAAACTCGGCCAGATCACCGGAATGACCACCATGCGCCAATACTGGGACATGGTCGCGCCCAGCGTCGCGGCGGCCTCGCCCCATTCCTTCTTCAGTCCGTCGATGGCCGGCACGATGATCACCACCATCAATGGTATCTGGAAATAGACATAGGTCAGTGTCAGGCCCCAGAATGACAGGATGTTGAAGCCGTGCGCGTAGATGTTAAGGCCGAACACGGTGTTCAGGATCACCGTCGCAAGGCCGAGGCGGCCGAGCGTGGCGAGGAAGGCAAAGGCCAGCGGCACGCCGGCAAAATTGGAGGCCACGCCGGAAAACGTCAGTGTCGCCGAACGTATCCAGTCCGGCAGGCCACCGCGCACGATGGCGATGGCAATCGCCAGGCCCGCAAATGCGCCAATCAGCGATGACGCAAGACTGATCTTGATCGAAATCCAGTAGGCGGCAACGATGGACGGTTGCGCCAGCGCTGCGATGTTCTCGAGCGTGAATTCGCCGGCATCGTTCTGGAATGCACCCAGCATCAGATAGAGCGTGGGCAGGATGAGGAACATGATGGCGAAGATGAAGAAAGGCGCGACACCAAGCCATTGTGTCGGCAGCCGCATGCTGCGTGCTTCGGCGGGAGGCGCAGTCTTCCCGGTAACAGCGTGGTCGGACAATGAGATATCAGTCATGCGCCGGCTACCGTCTCGAGAGAAGGACCGGGCGGCCGCGAAGCCGCCCGGCATGGTGTGAGTTACTTCACGTTGGCGCCGACGACGGCATCCCAGTTCTTGGTGATGGCTTCCTTGGACTTGCCCTGCTCCTCGAGTGTCGGGAACACGGCGGACGCATAGGCTTCGGCCGGCGGCAGCTTGGCCAGGATGTCAGCCGGGATCTTGCCGTTTTTGGCGAGATCGTTGAAGCGGATCGGGTGGCAATAGCCTTTCAGCCAGCCGATCTGGCCTTCGTCCGAGTAGAGGTATTCGAGCCAGAGCTTGGCTGCATTCGGATGCGGCGCGTAGGCGCTGATCGCCTGCACATAGACACCGGCGACGACACCGGTCTTCGGCACGACGACGTCGACGGGCGGATTGCCCTTCAGCGTGTCGCGGCCGGCGAGCGCGTTGTAGTCCCAGGTGACGAGGATCGGGGTCTGGCCCTGGGCGAGCGTCGCGGCCTTTCCGATGACCGGCACGAAATTGCCGGCGGCATTGAGCTTCTTGAAGAAGTCGAGGCCAGCGGTACCGGCAGCTTCACCAGCGGCGGCACCCGACGACAGGCCGGCGGCATAAACCGCCTGGATCGCCTGGTTCGAGGCACGCGGATCACCGGCAAGGGCCACCGAGTTGGCGAATTCCGGCTTCAGCAGGTCGGCCCAGTCGGCCGGAGCTTCCTTGACGAGGTCCTTGTTCACCTGGAAGGAAAGGACGCCGTAATAGTCGCCGGTCCAGAAACCGTCGGCATCCTTGGCGCTGTCGGGGATCGAGTCCCAGGTCGACACCTTGTAGGGCTGGATCAGGCCGTCGGCCTTGGCGGTCGGGCCGAAGGACAAGCCGACGTCAATAACGTCGGGTGCCTGCGGACCCTTGTTGTCCTTGTTGGCCTTGATCGCCTCGATCTCGTCGCCGGAACCGGCATCGGGATTAAGTTCGTTGACGGTGATTTCCGGATACTTCGCCTTGAAACCGGCAATGACGTCGCCGTAGCCGCACCAGTCATGCGGCAACGCGATGGTGGTGAGCTGGCCTTCCGCCTTGGCGGCCTTGACGAGATCGTCCAGCGAATCCGCGGACGAAATCACCGTCGACGCGAAAAGCGCCGCGGCCGAAAGGGAAAGCACTTTCCCCGTGAATTTGAACATGTGTTCTCTCCGTTGAACTGACGCCGTTGGACGCCTGCGATGCGGTATCGTTTTCATGTGACAGCCAGATGAAAGCTTTGTGAAAGCGGCTGCTCGCAGTGCGAAAAAGTAAACTCTTTTTAACCTGATGTAGCAATCGCTCCGCGATTCTTTTTCCGGCTAACTAGTTTTTGCCTTGCCCGTCATCCTCCCCCTTGTTTTCATAGCCCCTTTCAGATCACTTTGCGGCGCGGAAAACGCCTCAGATCGTGCCGGCGATGGCGTTTTCGAGCAAGGTCAGCGCCGCCTTCTTGGTCAGCTTGACCGGGTTGCCGCCGGCAGTCGGATCGACCACCGCCATATCGGCGATCAGCGTCTTACGCTTCTTGTCCATGTCGAGCCCCTTGATAAGGCCGGGCAGTGCATGCGGCACCTTCAGTTCCTTGCGAAGCTTGATGATGGCTTTGGCGAAGCCGTCAAAGCCGCCCTTAATGCCGCAATAGGCGGCGAGCCGGCCGATACGCTCCTCGATGGAGTCCCGGTTGAAAGCCAGAACATAGGGCATGAACACCGCGTTGGTCATACCGTGATGGGTGTCGTAGAGCGCGCCGACCGGATGCGACAGCGAGTGGATGGCGCCGAGCCCTTTCTGGAAGGCGGTGGCGCCCATGGCGGCGGCGCTCATCATATGGGCACGCGCAACGAGATCCTCACCGTTGGCATAGGCCTTCGGCAGGTTCTCGAAGACCAACCTCACACCTTCGACGGCGATGCCGTCGGCCATCGGATGGTAGCCGGGCGCGCAATAGGCTTCGAGGCAATGGGCCAGCGCATCCATGCCGGTACCGGCGGTGATGAAGCCCGGCATGCCGACCGAAAGCTCCGGATCGGCAATGACGATAGCCGGCAACAATTTGGGATGGAAGATGACCTTCTTGGTGTGCGTGGCCTCATTGGTGATGACGCCGGCGCGGCCGACTTCCGATCCGGTCCCGGCGGTGGTGGGCACGGCGATGATCGGCGCGATGGCATCCGAATTGGCGCGCGTCCACCAGTCGTCGACATCCTCGAAATCCCACACCGGCCTGACCTGCCCGGCCTGGAAGGCGATCAGCTTGCCGAGATCGAGCGCCGAGCCGCCGCCGAAGGCGATGACGCCGTCATGCTTGCCCTTCTTGAACACGGCGATGCCGGCGGTCAGGTTGGATTCGACCGGGTTCGGCCTGACCTCGGAGAAAACGCCGTAAGGGACCTTCGCATCGTCGAGGATCTCTAGGGTCGAGGCGACGACCGGCAGTTTCGCCAGTCCAGGGTCGGTGACGAACAACGGCCGCTTGATGCCGGTGGCCGCCAGCACCTCAGGCAATTCCTTGATGCGGCCGGCGCCGAAGCGGACGGTGGTGGGGTAGTTCCATTTGGAGATCAGCTTGGACATTTTTGTCTTTCAATAAATCAGATGGCTTCGCGCAGATGGAATGATTTCGGCCTGGTGAGATTGTCATAGCCGATGGCCGACAAGCCCGCGCCCTTGCCGGTGTCCTTGACGCCGGTCCAGACCAGTGCCGGATCGAGGTAGTCGCAGCGGTTCATGAACACCGTGCCGGTCTCGACGCGGTTGCCGATCGCAACCGCATGCTCGGTATCGCGGGTCCAGATCGAAGCCGTCAGCCCGTAAGGACTGTCGTTCATCAGTGCGATCGCCTCTTCGTCGTTACGCACCTTCATGATGCCGACGATCGGTCCAAAGCTCTCTTCGCGCATGACGCTCATCTGATGGTCAACATTGGTAAGCACTTCCGGCGCCAGATAGGGCGAACCGGCCTTGTCGTTAGCCACCTTCATGTTGACGTGCGCCACCGCGCCCTTGCGCAGCGCCTCGGCCTTCTGTTCACGGATCAGGTCGGCGAAGCGCGCCTGCGCCATCGGTCCCATCGTCGTCGCCTGGTCGAGCGGGTTGCCGACGACATAGTTCTTGGTCTCGGCGATGAAGCCTTCAACGAATTCGTCATAGACCTTTTCGTGCACATAGACGCGCTCGATGCCGCAGCAACACTGGCCGGAATTGTAGAAGGCGCCGTCGACCAGATTGGCGATCGCATGATCCATCTTGGCATCCGGCAGGACATAGGCCGGATCCTTGCCGCCAAGCTCGAGGCCGAGCGTCATGAAGGTGCCGGCCGCAGCCTTTTCGATGGCGCGGCCGCCGGCGACCGAACCGGTGAAGTTGACATGGTCGATCTTGCCCGAGCCGAGCAGCTTTTCGGTCTGGGCGTGGTTGAGGACGACATTCTGGAACACGCCCTTGGGCAGGCCGGCCTTGTCGAAGGCCTGCTGGAAACGCTCGCCGACCAGCAGCGTCTGCGCCGCATGCTTGAGGATGACGGCGTTGCCGGCCATCAGCGCCGGCACGATGGTGTTGACGGCGGTGAGGTAAGGATAATTCCAAGGCGCGATCACCATGACCACACCGAGCGGATCCTTCTTCACGTAGCGGCGGAACCCTTCCTTCGGGTTGGAGGCCGGCATCGACTTGAGCGCCTGCTCGGCGATCTCGACCATATAGGTGGTGCGTTCCTTGACGCCGCCGAACTCGCCGCCATAGCGCACGGGCCGCCCCATCTGCCAGGCAATCTCCGGCACGATCTCGTCTGTTATCGCGACCAGCGCTTCCAGCATGGCGAGCATATACTTGCCGCGCTCGACGATCGGCGTCTCAGCCCACTTCTCCTGCGCCGCATTGGCGCGCTCGACCGCGGCATTGATCGCATGGTCCGTTGCCACGGGCCGCTCAGCGTAGATCGAGCCATCGACGGGGGTAATGAATTTGACCGTCTCGGTCATTTTGTAAGTCCTCGTATTCTACAACAAAAATCGTATGGCCTGGCGCTGCCCCTCATCCGCCTGCCGACACCTTCTCCCCATTCTTCACGGGCAAGGGTGAGGGAGCGGCGCCGACGAACGGGTGGATACCTAGTACCGCTCGAACCCCCTGTGCAGTTCCCAATCCGTGATGCGGCGGTCGTATTCGAATTGCTCCCACTTAGCGGTGTGGACATAGTGTTCGAGCACATCCTCGCCGAGCGCCTGCTTCAGCATCTTCGACTTCGCCAGCGTCTCGGTGGCGTCGCGCAGCGTCTTGGGAATCTCCGGCAGGCGCGATGCCTGATAGGCATCGCCGACAAACGGCTTCTGCAATTCCAGCTTCTCGTCGATGCCGGCAAGACCGGCCGCGATCAGCGCTGCGAAGGCAAGATACGGGTTGAGATCGGCGCCGCCGATGCGGCATTCCATGCGGATGCCCTTGGTGCCCTCGCCGCACAGGCGGAAGCCGGCGGTACGGTTGTCCTCGCTCCACATGATCTTGGTCGGCGCGAAGGTGCCGGCCTGGAAGCGCTTGTAGGAGTTGATGTAGGGCGCCAGGAACCAGGTGAATTCCTTGGCGTATTTGAGCTGGCCGGCGGCCCATTGTTGGCCAAGCGTTGACAGCGTCCAGTCGGCGGTTTTGTCGAAGAACAGCGGCGTCTTGCCGTCGGCGCTCCACAGCGAATTGTGGATGTGGCTGGAATTGCCGGCGAGCCCGTAATTGTATTTGGACATGAACGAAATCGCCTTGCCCTCGGACTCCGCGATTTCCTTGGCGCCGTTCTTGAGGATGACGTGACGGTCGGCCATGTCGAGCGCCTCGGCGTAGCGCACATTGATCTCTTCCTGACCCGGACCCCACTCGCCCTTGGAATTCTCGATCGGAATGCCGGCCGCTTCCATCTCGTTGCGAAGCCGGCGCATGACGCCTTCTTCCTTGGTGGTGATGCCGATCTGGTAGTCGCCGATATAGGGCGATGCGGTATCGAGACCTTGCCAGTGCTTCTTGCGGGCGGAATCGTATGTCTCGTTGAACAGATAGAATTCGAGCTCGGAAGCGAAATAGCCGATATAGCCGCGCTCGCTCAGCCGCTTGACCTGCTTCTTGAGGATGGCGCGCGGTGAATGCGGCAGATCGTCATGCGTGTGGTGGTCGAGCACGTCGCAGATCACGAGAGCGGTCTTTTCCAGCCAGGGAATGCGCCGCAGCGTGGCCAGATCCGGCTTCATGACGAAGTCGCCATAGCCCTTCGACCAGCTCGCCGCCTTGTAGCCGGGCACCGGCTCCATATCGATGTCTGCGGCCAGCAGATAATTACAGCCATGCGTTTCGTCATGCGCGGAATCGACAAAGTACTGCGCCAGGAAGCGCTTTCCCGCCAGCCGGCCCTGCATGTCGACGATGCAGGCGAGTACCGTGTCGATCTCGCCGCTGGAGACCGCTTTCTTCAACTGATCGAACGAGAAATTTCCGGCCATTCCTTTGGCACTCCAGCGCTTGGGCTTTGATTGATCGAACGAAACCATGGCCGGCACGATGCCGGCCATGGCCATGATAGCTGATGTCAGTGGCCCGTTTCGCCGACGGCTAACTCGGCGGCAGCGATGGCGGCCTGGCGCTTGGCGATCTGGTCGCCGATCGGCGGCCCCTTGAAGCGCCGGTTCTCGAAGCCGAACCAGAGCACGGCGGTCAGCACGATGAAGCCTATGGTGATGTAAAGCACCTTGTCGTTCGGCGGCTGGATCGCGATGTAGAAAATAATCACCATGCCGACGAGCGACAGTACGCAGAAGAGCTTGAACAGGCCGCCACCGAGGTTCCACGGGCCTGGATTCGGCCATTTCGCGGTTCCGAAAGCCATCATGCCGAGCATGATAGGGATGATGAAGGACAGGAAAAGGAACACCAGCGTCGAATTGACAACGATGGTGTAGATGTTGGTGCCGCCGATCGAGATGAACTGCGCCAGAAAGACATAGATGATCTCAAGGATCGCTGCGGTCCAGATGGCGTTGACCGGGGTACGCCAGGCTGGACTCACCTTGGCCAGCGACCCCGAGCCAACCGGCATGCCGCCGTCGCGGGAGAAAGCAAAGAGCATGCGCGAAGCCGAGGTCACCGTGGCGAGACCGCAGAGAAACTGCGCGATCAGGATTCCCAGATAGAGCAGTTCCTTCAGCCACACCGGCAGAATCGTGTCCATGGTGGCGAAGAACACGTTCCAGCCCTGCTTGGCGCCTGCCGCCAGATCCGGGATCGCCAGGACGATGGCGCACAGCATCACCCAACCGATCAGCGAGGACCAGACCACCGACGACACGATTGCCCGCGGAACCGAGTGCGCAGCCTTCAGCGTTTCTTCCGACGTGTGCGCCGACGCGTCATAGCCGGTGATAGTGTAGACCGGCAAAAGCAGGCAGAGCAGGAAGAGATAACCCATGGAATCCGTCTGCGGGAAAACACCGCCGCCCGCATCACCCGAATAATTGGTGAAGGTCCACAGCCGCGTGACGTCGATCGCCGGCGCGAACACCAGGCAGGCCACGATCAGCACTGCGGTCGTTCCGAGAATGATGAAGCCGGAAGCATCGGTCAACATGGCTGTCAACTTGATGCCGAAATGATTGAGCAAGGCCTGCAGGACCGTAATGAAAGCGACGAAGCCGACGATTTCGCCTGGCGTACCGGTCATCCCGAACCAGCTTCCGAACGTTCCTGTGAAGAAGAACGCAGTGCCGATGTTGATCGCGCCGAGCACCGTGATGAGACCGAGCAGGTTGAGCCAAGCGGTGAGCCAACCGGTGAAGCGGTTGCCGAGGATCGAAGCCCAGTGATAGAGGCCGCCGGCGGTCGGAAACGCCGAAGCGATCTGCGCCATGGCGAGGGCGAAAAACCCGGAAACGGCACAGCCCACGATCCAGCCGATGCCGGCACCGGCGCCGCCGACCGACGAAGTTGCCTGGGCGAAGGAATTGATGCCGCCCGACAGGATACAGATGATCGAGAACGAGATGGCGAAGTTCGAGAAGCGGCTCATGCTTCGCGACAGTTCCTGGGCGTAGCCCATACCGTGGAGTACCTTCAGGTCCTCCTTCTTGTCGACTTCCGTATAGTCTTGCGTTGACATTTTTGATCCCCTTTTACGTTCTTAACTGGCCGATTGTATTGACTTTCCCAATGGGTCTTGTCGGGAGCCCCTTACCTCCTCTGGCTCCAGATCCGAAAAAATGCCCGTGAGCAGATCCGCCCATTTCCGCTGCCCGGTCTCGCCGGCGATTTCGTCGTTGCGGATTTCGATCATCGCGCAGGGCAAGCCGCGCGATCGCGCATGCCGTTCCAGCGTGAAATAGACGCGGTCGGCCGGCGAATACGGCTCGTTGACGCCGACGGTGACGTTGGCAAGCCGCTTCAGCGCTGATATCAGCGGCGCCGCCAGCCGGCGATCCTCGTCATGGATGATGCCGATATGCCAAGGCCGGTTGCGGCCCTTGTAGACCGGCGTGAATGAATGCACCGAAACCAGGCGGGTCGCCTGTCCACGCGCCAGCCGGTCATCGACAATCTGCTCGATGGCGGCATGAAACGGCTGCCATGACAGGGCAACACGGGCCGCGCGCTGCTTTTCCGACAGGCCGGTATTGCCCGGTATGGCCGTTGTCTCGCTGACCGGCGGGACCAGGTCGGGCGCGTCGAGCGGCCGGTTGCAGTCGACGACGAGACGCGAAATGCGGGTTTCGACCAGCGTCGCGTCGAGCGCTTGCGCCATGCGGCGGGCAACCGGCAGCGCGCCTGGATCCCAGGCGATGTGGCGGGACAGGTCCTCGGCGGCAAGGCCGAGCGTGCCGAATTCGGCCGGCAGGTAGTTCGAGGCGTGATCGCAGGTCAGCACGAAAGGGCTCGACCCGCCGGGGTTCGTCACCCTCACGGTATCAGACGATGCAAGGCTGGCGGGCCGTGCTTTCTCCATAGTCTGCCGTCCCCGGGGAGCGCTGTATCGTATGTTACGTATTTTGCCTCATTGCGTCCCTGTGGATGATTTCATACAGTTTGTCCGGCTTTGTCAAATGCGATTTCGGAAAAGACCATCGACCGAGCCAGGGTGGGGAAAAGATGATTTCCAACATTGCCGAACTGATCGCCGACCGCATCGGCACGATGCCGGCCGGCGAACGGCGCGCGGCCCAGACGCTGATCGCTTCCTATCCAATGATCGGCCTGAAGACGGTGGCCGAATTTTCGGCCGCGGCCGGCGTTTCCTCGCCGACGATCCTGCGTTTCGTTGCCCGGCTGGGCTTCCAGAACTATCCTGAATTCCAGTCGAGCCTGCAGGACGAACTAGCCGCCCAATTGCAATCGCCGGCGACAAGGACGCTCAACCCTCCCTCGCCCGGCGGCGGTACCGTGTCACCAATGCTGGAAGCGACGCTCGACAATATGCGCGAGACGTTCCGGCATCTGTCCGACAAGCAGCTTGCCGACATCGCCGCCCGGCTCGCCGACCGGCGCGGCAAGACCTTCCTGATCGGCGGCCGCTTCACCGATCCGCTGGCGCGTTACATGGCCGCCCACCTCGCCGTCATCCAGCCTGATGTCTTTCACCTCGCCGGCCAGGAAAGCATGTGGCGCGACCGGCTGATCGACATGGGCAAACGCGATGTGCTGGTGATCTTCGACATCAGGCGCTACCAGGACAGCCTCGCCCGCTTCGCCGAAAAGGCGCATCAGCGCGGCGTGCAGATCGTGCTGTTCACCGACCAGTGGCTTTCGCCGATCGCCCGCTTTGCTCGCCACGTCATCGCCGGACGAACCGCGGTGCCGTCGGCGTGGGATTCCTCCGCTGCCTTGTTCGTCGTCGCCGAAACGCTGATCGGCGCCGTCACTAGGCAACTGGAAGCAGAGGGCGCCAAACGCATCCGCGAGATGGAAAGTCTGCGTTAGGCTTCAAACGTTACATATATTTAATGTGCGCAGTCACTGGAGAGTTGTCATAAGGACGCGATACCGGGGTGGCTTCTTGCCTTATAATAGCCTCGCTGCGTCTGCTTCATTTCGGGAAACCGGTAGACGGAAGGATTTGTTTTACCGACCGGAGTGCCGATGGCCGCCTGGAAACAGATACTTTTTGCACTCATGGTGCTGGTGGTGGCGGCAGGCGCATGGCTGCGCTTTTATCCGGGCGCTCACGACGTGCTGGCAGGCTGGGGCATCGACTGGGCTTATGCGGCAGCGCCCCCGGCTGAAAGCGGTGCCGCCAGCGCGAAGCAGGCAAACGGCCGCAACGGCAACCAGCGGGTGAACGTGGTCGCCCTTGCGGCCACTTCGGCTGTTATCAACGACCGCCTGCAGGCAATCGGCACCGGCCGTGCCAACGCCTCGGTGACCGTCAATCCCTACAGCTCCGGCCGCCTCGCCGAACTGCTGGTCGAATCCGGCAGCCATGTCGATAAGGGACAGATCCTCGCCACCCTCGATTCCGAGACCGAAGTGATCTCTCAGGACCGCGCCAAGCTCGCCTTGCAGGATGCGCAGGCCAAACTCGACCGCGTCAGGTCGCTTCGTGCCTCCAATGCCGCGACACCAGTCGCAGTGGCCGATGCCGAAGTGGTCTTGGCCGGCGCCAAGCTGGCGCTTCAGGATGCGGAACTGGCGCTGCAGCGCCGGTCGATACTGGCACCGATCGCTGGCACCGTCGGCATCCTGCCGATCTCGGCCGGCAATTATGTCACCAACCAGTCGGCCATCGCCACGCTCGACGACCGGTCCTCGATCCTGGTCGATTTCCTGGTGCCCGAGCGCTTCGCTGCCGCCGTCAAGGTCGGCGCACAATTGACGGCGACGCCGATCGCCAATCCCAGCGACGCTTATAGCGGCACCGTTTCGGCCATCGACAACCACATCGATGAAAAGAGCCGCACCCTGCTGGTCAAGGCCAAGATCGCCAACCCTGCGGATTCGTTGCGCGCCGGCATGTCGTTCGGCATCACCATGAAATTTCCGGGGCAAATCTATCCGGCCGTCAGCCCGCTGGCGATCCTGTGGGGGTCGGACGGCGCCTATGTCTGGCAGATCGAGGATGGCAAGGCCAGGCGGGTCCCGGTGCGCATCATACAGCGCAACACCGAGACCGTGCTGATCGACGCCGAGATCGACAATGGCGACATGGTGGTCACAGAGGGCACCCAGAGCGTCAGCGAGGGCGGCGCGGTCCGCCTTGCCGGTGAAGAGCAGCGCGCCGCGGACGCCGCCGCAGGCACATGACCAGCCCCGCCAACACTGCCAGCGAGACCGGCTTCACCGCCCTGTTCATCCGCAGGCCGGTGATGGCCTTCGTGCTGAACACACTGATTGCGGTCGCCGGCCTGGCCGCCTTCTACGGCGTCGAGATCCGCGAACTGCCTGATGTCGATCGCGCGGTCGTCACCGTTTCCACCACCTTCGAGGGCGCGGCGGCCGAGACCGTCGATCGCGAGCTGACCGACACCATCGAGGGCGCCGTCGCCCGTGTCTCCGGCGTCAAGTCGATCTCGTCGTCTTCCTCATTCGGCTCGAGCCGCGTCACCATCGAGTTCAACGATGGCGTCGATCTGAATGTCGCCGCCTCGGACGTGCGTGATGCCGTCGGCCGCGTCGCCAACCAGATGCCGGACACCGCCGATCCGCCGCGCATCGTCAAGGCCGACGCCAATTCCGACCCGGTGATGCGGCTGGCGGTGACCTCGGACGACATGTCGATCCAGGACATGACCGTGGTGGTCCAGGACCAGATCGAGGACGAGTTGGCCGCCGTGCCGGGCGTTGCCGACGTCCAGGTCTATGGCGACCGCGACAAGATCTTCCGCATCGACGTCGATCAGAACAAGCTGGCCAGCCTCGGCTTCACGGTTGCCGACCTCAGGGCCGCCCTTGCCTCGGTCGCCTTCGATTCCCCTGCCGGTTCGATCACCACGACCAACCAGGACCTGATCGTCCGCACGACTGCCGACGTCACCACGCCGGGAGAGTTCGAAAACATCATCATCGGCGGCACGACGCGCATCCGCGATGTCGCCACCGTCACGCTCGGCCCCGACGTCGGCCAGACCACATTGCGCTCGGATGGCAAGACCGGCATCGGCATCGGCGTCATCCGCCAGGCGGAATCGAACACGTTGGACATCTCGACCGGCGTCCAGTCCGCCGTCGCCAAGTTGCAGGAAAACCTGCCCAAGGGCATGTCGATCAAGATCACCAGCGACGACGCGGTCTTCGTCAAGGGCGCGGTGCACGAGGTCGAGATCGCGCTCGGCCTGTCCGTCACCATGGTGCTGATCGTCATCTATGTGTTTCTCCTCGACTGGCGCGCGACGCTTATCCCCGGCCTGGCGATGCCGGTCGCCATGATCGGCACCATCGCCGCCATCTATCTGGCCGGCTTCTCGGTCAACATCCTGACCCTGCTCGCGCTGGTGCTGGCGACCGGCCTGGTCGTCGACGACGCCATCGTCGTGCTCGAAAACATCGTGCGACGACGCAACGAAGGCATGGGACCGCGTGCGGCCGCTGTGCTTGGCGCGCAGGAAGTGTTCTTTGCCGTTATTGCCACCACCTTGACGCTGGTCGCCGTCTTCGTGCCGATTTCGTTCCTGCCCGGCCAGACCGGCGGCTTGTTCCGCGAATTCGGCTTCGTGCTTGCCATGTCGGTGCTCTTGTCCTGCGTGGTCGCGTTGACGCTGTGCCCGATGCTCGCCTCGCGCATGCTGACCGGCGCATCGCTCCACCACGAAGGTGGCCATGGCATCGGCGCCCGCATCGGCGGCGCGCTCAATACGGCCTACAAGCGCGGCCTGCACGCCTGCCTCGACGCGCCATGGATCGTGCTTCTGGTCGCGGTGCTGTTCGCCGGCACCGCCTTCACGCTGTTCGGCACCATCCGCCAGGAGCTGACGCCGACCGAGGACCGCGCCGCCGTGCTTCTGCGCATCAGCGCCCCGCAAGGCGTCAGCCTCGACTACACAACGCAGCAGATGCAGAAGATCGAGAGACTGATCCAGCCGATGCGCGATTCCGGCGAGATCCGCAGCACTTTCGAAAATGCCGGCCAGAACGGCTCCTACAACTCCGGCTTCATGGTGATGACGCTGGCGCCGTGGAACGAGCGCAGCCGCAGCCAGCAGGAGATCATGGCCGAGATCAGCCAGCTGACCAGGCAGGTGCCGAGCGTGCGTATCTTCCCGGTGCAGCCCAACAGCCTCGGTATCCGTGGCGCCGGCAACGGCCTGCAGTTCGCATTGGTCGGCAACGACCGCAAGGCGCTCGGCGATGCCGCCGTGAAGATCATCGCCGAGATGCAGAAGGACCCGCGCTTCCAGACACCGCGCCTGTCCATCGACCCGACGCAGCCGCAGCTCGCCGTGGCCATCGACCGCGAGCGGGCCTCCGACCTCGGCATCGACATATCAGGACTGGCCAACACCTTGCAGGCCATGCTCGACGGCAACGACGTCGTCGACGTCTACATCGCCGACCGCAGCTACGGCGTGAAGCTGGTCTCGACCACCAATCCGATCAACGATCCGACGGATCTGGAAAACATCTTCCTGAAAACAGCCGACGGACGTTTCGTGCCGATGTCGACCATCGCCACGCTGACCGAACGCGCCGTGCCGCCGTCGCTGTCGCGCGAACAGCAGCAGCCCTCTGTGGCGATCACGTCCAACCTCAGCGGCGACTTCGCGCTTGGCGATGCGCTCACCCGCGCCGAGCAAATCGCCACGCCGCTGCTGCCGCCAGGCAGCCGCATCCTGCCGCTGGCCGAGGCGGCGACGCTGGGCGAGACCAACAGCGCCATGGTCACCATTTTCGGCTTCGCGCTGGTCATCATCCTTTTGGTGCTGGCCGCCCAGTTCGAAAGTTTTGTCAGCGCCGTCATCATCATGGCGACGGTGCCGCTCGGGCTGGCCTGTGCGATTTTCGCGCTTCTCCTCTCGGGCACCAGTCTCAACGCCTACAGCCAGATCGGCCTGGTGCTTTTGGTCGGCGTCATGACCAAGAACGGCATCCTGATCGTCGAATTCGCCAACCAGTTGCGCGACCGCGGGCTTGGCGTGCGCGAGGCGATCGAACAGGCCTCGATCATCCGCGTGCGGCCGGTGATGATGACGATGATCTGCACCGTGCTCGGCGGCCTGCCGCTGGTGCTGGCGAGCGGCGCCGGTGCCGAGGCGCGCGTCGCGCTCGGCTGGGTCATCGTCGGCGGCCTGGGGCTGGCCACGGTCTCGACGCTGTTCCTGACGCCGGTCGCCTATCTCCTGCTTGGCCGCTTCGTCACGCCGAAGACCCACGAGGAAGCCCGACTGAAGCGCGAGTTGGAGGAAGCCGCCTACACCAATGTGGAGCCGGCTGAATAGAAATTCCAGGAAAAGTGTGTAGCGGGTTTTCGTCCGGAATTTCGTAAGAAAAATAATTCCGCCTATCTCAAGAACCGGCCTTCGATCGACCAGCGCGCGGCGAGGAAATTCAGCACCGCCGCCACCACGACGCCGCCGATTTTCGCCGGCCACACCCCGATGATGCCGGCGAACAGCGCGATCGAGAGGCTGGAGACACCGAGCGAAATCAGCGCTCCAAGCGTGGCGAAACGAAGGAACGCGTCATGCAGCCGGATGGCTCGATTGCGCTCAAACGACCACAAGCCGTTCGCCGCGAAGGAAAAGGTGACGGCGACGAACCAGGCAGCGATGTTGGCCGGCACCGGCGGAACCCCGAGCTTGAGCAGCAGGAAAAAGCTGGCAAGGTCGATGGCCGTGTTCGCCAGTCCGACAATGGCGAAGCGGACGATCTTGCTGCCGGCCGAACGCTGGGGCCGATCGGCGTCGCTCATCTCTTGCCGTCCAAGATCTCGACGCCGGCGCGGGCCAGGCTGGCTCCGAACGGGTCCGATGCGAGGGCCGCGAATTCGACCTCGCGCACACCTTGCATCATGTCGCGCGCGCGCAGCGTCTCGTCGACATGGCCGGGATGACACATGAACAGCCCTCGCTCCGGCAACCCTTCGACGGCGGCCTGCAGAACCGCAGCGAACTTTTCCGGTTGCCGCCAGTCATAGATGCCGGCGAGCGGCTGGAAAACGGTGAAGCCCGCGCGCTGCATCGAGCGGTTGAACCCGGCGGCGAGCGCGGCAATCGCAGCGACTTTCGCTCCCGCGGCCAGCGCCGGGGCGCCGCGCAGGGCCGGCCTGTCGGCGCCTTCTGGAAACCGTGCGCACAGCCATGTGCGCACGACAGGAAGGAAATGCACATGCTGATGCCCGTCGACGAAATCGGGGCGGCGGCCAAGCGCCTCGACGAAGCGGCTGTACTGGGCGTCAAGCTCGGCATGGACATGGCGGGCGCCGATGCGGTCGCGCAGAACAGGCACGGCCAGTGCGCGGAGCGGTGGCAGCCGGCCTTCCGGCGCCAAGGCCGACCGGCCGGTGACGGCCAACTGGTCGGTCAAGGTGAGGTGCAGCCCAACCGCGGCCCGGCCGCACAGCGGTTTTATGCGCTCTGCCTCCTTTGCCCACTCGGGAAAGCCGGTCATGCAGCTGGTGCCGGTCAGGCGCCCCCGATCGAGAAGATCGAGAATCCCGGCGGAAACGCCAGGCGCCAGGCCGTAATCGTCGGCGATCAGGCGAATGCGCCGCGTCATCTGTTCGAAGAGCCCGGCTCCGGCCGGTCGGCGGGGGCATCGCTGCGCACGACATCGCGCACGAGATAGACCGGCCGATCCTTGCTCTCGCTGAGCGTCACCCAGACATATTCGCCGATCAGGCCAAGCAGGGTCAGATTGAGGCCGCCGAGCAGAACGACGGCAACCAGCAGGCTGGGGTAGCCCGGAACGGCAATGCCGTAGAGGATCACCTCGAAGAACACCTTTGCACCATAGAGCGCGCCGGCCAACGCCGCGAGCAGCCCGCTAAGACTGATCAGGCGCAGCGGAATGACGGAGAACGAGGTGAACCCTTCGAGCGAGAAGGCGATCAGGTTGAGCCGGCTCCATTTCGATGTGCCACTGGCGCGGCCTTCCGGCGAATAGGGCAATGCTTTCTGGCGAAAGCCCGCCCAGGCAAACAGGCCCTTGTTGAAGCGACGCTTGTCACGCAGACTGGTCAGTGCGCGCGCCACGGCGCCGCGCATGACGCGAAAGTCGCCGGCATTTTCGGGAATGTCGAAACGCTGGCTGCTGTTGATCAGGCTGTAGAAAAGCCGTGCAAGCTGGCTGCGCCGCCAGCTCGCCTCGCGGCGGTCGTTCTGGGCGTAGACGACGTCGACGTCGGGATGGTTCACCAACTCGGCGATCAGCTTCAGGCTGATGTCCAGGGAATGCTGGAGGTCGGCGTCCATGATCAGCACCATGTCGCCGCGCGACTGGTCGAGGCCGGCGAGCACAGCGACTTCCTTGCCGAAATTGCGGCTGAGGCGGACGATCTCCCACGATCCCGTCAGCGCTTGCGAAAATCGTCCGGCGCCATCGTCACGGCTGCCGTCATCGACCAGGATCTTGTGCACGGTCATGCCGAAGCGCTGTGCCACGGCCGCTTCGAGCTCGCCGAGCAGGCGCGCGAAGGCCGATGCCGAAGCCGCCTCGTTGAAGAATGGCGCAACGATATCGAGGCTCTGTCGCAACTCAGCCATTCGCGACTCCCGCATTCACCACCTTTTCCCGTGCCTTGGCCCAGAACCACCAGATCAGCGAACCGGCGATGAAAGTGACGGCCACCGGCCGGAACCAGGGGAAGAGGAAATCGTGCACATGGCGCTCGACGCCGCTCAGCCCGGCCGCGAACAGCGTCATCGACAGCACCGAGGCGAGGACGCCGCCTCGTTCTTCGCGCCACAACAGGGCGATGGCAAGACCGGCTGGTACCGCGATCATGGCAAAGGTGTTGGGCTCGACGCGCGGGTTGAAGACGCACATGTAGAAAGTGGCCGTCAGGAAGATCACCAGCGCCGCCTTTCCCTGTTCGAGCCTGCGGTCGAACCAGATGACGGCAGAAAGCGTAAGCAGGGCCATGACCATGCGCACGATCGTTGCGCCGAATTCCGGTATCGGCAGCCCTATCGTGGTGAACGGTGCCGTGAAATCGGTGGACACGAAATGGCTGGTATTGTCGACGGCCATGGAGGTCAACATCTGGGCGAAGACACGATACTGATCGTTGAGATAGCCGGCGGGAGCAAAAGCGTAAGGCAGTGCGAGCACGAACAGCACCGCCAGCACCAGCACCGGTATCAACCGAAGCCGAAGGGCTCCTACCAACAACAGCATTATGATCGCGGTCGGCTTGGCGATGATGGCAAGCGAAGCCCAGAAGAACGTCTCCGCCCGTCGCCCTTCCAGCGCCGACAATGTGAGAAGCCAGCAAGCGCCGGTCAAAAGGATCGTCGCCTGGCCGTTGCGGATCGCGCCGAGCGCCATCGGCAAAGCGAGGAAGAGGCCGAAAGAAAGCAGCCACATCAACTCGCCACCACCGAGCTTGCGCACCTGCCGCATCGCGGCATAGGTCAGCACCGCAAACCCGAGGGAGTGCCACACCACGCCGCCCAGATGCGGACCGAGCTTGACTATCGGAGTGTAGAGCGCGGCGAAGGCCGGCGCGTAGAGATACCCCATCTCGGATTGGGTGTCGTAGAGCGGCAGACCGGCCAGAAGCGCCTCGCTGCCGTCTATATAGGCCTTCCATACCGTCCGCGTGTACGGCGACCGCAGGACCATGGCAAGAACGACCAGGAACGCTCCGATCCACAGGCCAAACCCCAAACGGTCGAAAACCGGCTTGGAAATCGTCATCAAGGCGCTCCACACAATCCCGGAACTGGATCAGTCCAGCCTGTCCCGGCATTCGATGGCGGCGGCATATCACGGACGAAGCGGCGTGGCATAGGGGTCTGAAAGACTCGGACACTCGCCTGACGATCCGGACAGCTGCCGGATACCGGCATTCTCCGTCCGTCGAAAGCTCTCGTATCCAAGTTTCTCGCGTCTTTCGAATTGCTCTAAGGCCGGATGAACACCTTGCCGTTAGGCTTGGCCAGTTCCGCTGGCACCCGCGCCATTGCCTCGGCGAGCGGCACCACCGCCGTCACGTCGGTCGACCAGCGCCCATCGGAAAAACGCTTCTGCGCTTCCAGGATCGCCGGGCCGCGGCGGTCGCGGAACTGGCGCATCCACTCGCTCAGCCAAAAACCTTCGATATGCTTATGCTGGAAGATCAGTTGACCGGGCTCGCGGATAACGGTGGCTTCGGGATCGAGCCGCCCATAGATGATCCAGCGCGACCGCTTCGGCATGACGTCGAAGATGGCGGAGGCAAGCGGCCCGGTCACCGCGTCCAGGAAAATGCGCGGCTGTTCGGCCTTCATCACCTCGCGCAGAGCCGCCTTGAAATCCGGCGCCTTTTCATTGAGCACGTGCGCCGCGCCAAGCGCTTTCAGCAAAGCGATCTGATCGTCACGCCGCACGGTGACGATCGGTCGGAAACCTGCCTCCCTGGCCAGGCCGATGATCAGCTTGCAGAGCTGGCTGGCGCCGGCGGTCATGACGAAGGCCTTTTCGCCTTCCTCCTTGACGACGTCGAACATGGCGAGCGCGGTGAGCGGGTTGACGATCATCGCCGCGCCATCCTCGTCGCGGACCGTGTCGAGAAGTGGGATACACGCCACTGCCTCGGCAGCGGCATAATCGGCCCATGAGCCCCAGTTGCTGACACCGGTGGCAAAGGCGACGCGCTTGCCGATCAGGCTTTTGGGATAGGGCTCGTCCCCGCTGGCGACGACAATCCCGACGCCCTCGAAGCCGGCCGGCTGGCCCTTGGCGCGCGGCTGGCCGTACTGGCCCTTGATGAAGGCGATGTCGGAGGGGTTGATCGAGGCGAGGTTGACCTTGATCAGCACCTGCGTCGGTCCGGGTGTCGGCACCGCGATGTTGCCCGGCTCGAGATACGGCTCCGTCGCCTCCAGCACACTGCCGCTCGGCGTCCTGGTGTAGCCGTCGCCGACCAGCAGCAGCGCCTTCATTTCGGAGGGGACGGCCATTGGAACACTCCGTGCTTGGGCTGTCGGCATCGCCGGATGACGATGCCGGCGCTCAGACCTTTTCCTGCGTGTATTTCTTCAGCTCGGTGCGCGCCACCTGACGGCGATGCACGGCGTCCGGCCCGTCGGCAAGGCGCAAGGTCCGCAGA
This sequence comes from Mesorhizobium sp. M7A.F.Ca.MR.148.00.0.0, assembly GCF_003997735.1. Taxonomy (NCBI): domain Bacteria; kingdom Pseudomonadati; phylum Pseudomonadota; class Alphaproteobacteria; order Hyphomicrobiales; family Phyllobacteriaceae; genus Mesorhizobium; species Mesorhizobium sp. M7A.F.Ca.MR.148.00.0.0. Next base: position 55,057 of record NZ_RZTB01000002.1, read on the forward strand.
TGCGTCCACGACCGCGCCAGCGGCGTGTCCTGGCTGATGCCTTGCGCGCCGAACATCTGCACCGCCTCGTCGGTGACCTTGAGCGCGACGCGGGGTGCCACCACCTTGATCTGGCTGATCCAGGGGGCCGCGGCGCGGGCGTCGCCCTGATCGATCATCCACGCCGCCTTGAGGCAGAGCAGCCGGGCCATTTCGATCTCCATGCGGCTTTCGGCGATGATGTCGAAATTGGCGCCGAGCTTTGCCAGCTTCTGGCCGAAGGCTTCGCGGCGCAAGGAACGCTGGCACAGCATCTCGAGCGCCATCTCGGCCTGTCCGATGGCGCGCATGCAGTGATGGATGCGGCCGGGGCCGAGCCGCCCTTGCGCGATCTCGAACCCCCTGCCCTCGCCGAGGATCAGGTTCGATGCCGGTACCCGCACATTGTCGAAGCGGAGATGCATGTGGCCGTGCGGCGCGTCGTCATCGCCATAAACCTGCATGGCCCGCACCTTGGTCACGCCTTTTGTGTCCGACGGCACCAGGATCATCGAATGACGGCGGTGCTGCGGCTCCTCATCGCCGCCGGTCCTGACCATGACGATGTAGATGGCGCAGCGCGGATCGCCTGCGCCCGAAGCCCACCATTTCTCGCCATTGAGCACATAGTCGTCGCCCTGACGCTCGCAGCGCATGGCAATGTTGGTGGCATCGGACGAGGCGACATCCGGCTCGGTCATCAGATAGGCCGAGCGGATCTTGCCCGCGAGCAGCGGTTCCAGCCATTCTTTCTTGTGGTCGGCCGAGCCGTACCGTTCCAGCACCTCCATGTTGCCGGTGTCGGGCGCCGAACAGTTGAAGGTCTCGGCGCCGAGATGCGCCTTGCCCATCTCTTCGGCCAGATAGGCGTATTCGACGGTGGAAAGGCCGTAGCCGCGTTCCGAGCCGGTCAGCCAGAAATTCCACAAGCCACGCTCCCTTGCGGTTTTCTTCAGCCCTTCGAGGATCTCGCTCTGGCGCGCACTGTAGACCCAGCGGTTGCCTGCCTTGCCCACTTCGCTGAGGAATTCATGGTCGAGCGGCATGATCTCGTCGCGCACCATGGCCGCGACGCGCGCGTGGATCGGCTTCAACCGCTCGGTCATGCCGAGATGCATCTCCGTCATCAGTCGCTAACCCTTCATGCATGCCAGGCATTTTGTCAGTGGCAAGGATGACCGTACTTCGGATAGCCTTGTCAACGCGAACTGTTTGCCCGCATGCCGAGCGCGGAGGATTGTGATGAGCTATCTGGACGAGCTGTTTTCGGTGGCCGGCAAGACCGCGCTGGTGACGGGTGCCGCGACCGGCATCGGGCGCATGGCGGCGACTGCGCTGGTGCAGGCCGGCGCCAACGTGATGATCGCGTCGCGCAAGGGCGATGACTGCGTCAAGGTCGCCGAAGAGTTGAACGAGCTTGGCGCATCCGGCCGGGCCGAAGGCTTCGCCGGCGATGTCTCCAGCGAAACCGGCATTGCCGCACTCGTCGCCGAGGTCAAAGCGCGGACCGGGAAACTGCATATTCTGGTCAACAACGCCGGCGTCTCCTGGGGCGCGCCGCTGGAAAGCTTCCCCTATTCGGCATGGGCCAAGGTGTTTGGCGTCAACGTCACCGCGGTCTTCCATCTGACCCGCGAATTGCTGCCGCTGCTTGATGCCGCCGCCAGCGACGCCGATCCGGCCAGGGTGATCAATCTCGGTTCGGTGATGGGCACGCAGCCGCTGGCCGACGACGCCTATTCCTACACGGCGTCCAAGGCAGCCGTGCATCATCTGACCCGCACCCTTGCGCTCGAGTTCGCCGGCCGCCGCATCACCGTCAATGCCTTCGCTCCCGGCCCCTTCCAGAGCCGGATGACGGCATTCGCCACCAGTACGGATGAGCAGGCCAGGCACGTCGGCAGCCATGTTCCGATCGGCCGTATCGGCGCACTGGATGACATTGCCGGCGCAACGCTCTATTTGTGCAGCCGTGCAGGCAGCTATGTCACCGGCGCCATCCTGCCGATCGACGGCGGACAGTCGGTGCAGCATGGGCTGACCCTGTTCAAGGAATGACATTTTCCGGCCACAGAAGCCGGGGGTGAACTGGAGGACATGAGCGTGGAACCGATCAGTCTCGATGTGCTTCTGGCCAGTGTCGGCAAGGAGGTTGGCGTGTCGCCATGGCGGGCGGTCACGCAACGCATGATTGACCAGTTCGCCGACGCCACCGACGACCACCAGTTCATCCACTGCGATCCGGAGCGGGCCATGCGCGAAACGCCGTTCGGCGGCACCATCGCGCACGGCTTCCTATCGCTGTCGCTGTTGTCGGCGATGACCTTCGAGACCATGCCGCCGCTGGAAAACGGCAAGATGGGCGTCAACCACGGCTTCGATTCGCTGCGCTTCCTGGCGCCGGTGAAAACGGGCGCGCGCATCCGCACGCGTTTCGTGCTGGCCGACGTCAAGGTTCGGCCGTCGGGCTGGGTGCAGACCGCGCATGACGTGACGATCGAAATCGAAGGTTCGAAGAAGCCGGCACTGACCGCGCGCTGGTTGACGCTGACCTTGATCGAACGCCAGCCCGAGACGGCATGAGTGATCCCGTACTCGACCAGGCAGCGCTTGCGCCTTACCTCGAGGCGAACATACCGGGCTTTTCCGAGCTTGCAGCAGTCGAGAAGTTCAAATCCGGCCAATCGAACCCGACTTACGTTTTGACGGCGGCAAGCGGCCGTTACGTGCTGCGCGCCAAGCCGCCGGGGCAATTGCTGAAATCGGCGCATCAGGTCGACCGCGAATTCAGGGTGATGAGCGCGCTTGCCGGCACCGCCGTGCCCGTGCCTGCCATGCTGCATCTGTCGGCGGAAGACTCGCCCATCGGCCGCATGTTTTACGTGATGGATTTCCTGGACGGCCGCATTTTCTGGGATCCGGCCCTGCCGGAGGCTCGCGACAACGAAGAACGCGCCGCTATATACGATGCCATGAACGAAACCCTCGCGGCGCTGCACGAGATCGATGTCGGGACAGTGGGGCTCGGCGATTTCGGGCGGCCGGGAAATTATTTCGAGCGGCAGCTGGCGCGCTGGACCAGCCAGTACCGCGCCTCGGAGACTGACGCAGTCGCCGACATGGACGGGCTGATTGCCTGGTTGGAAACGCATATGCCCGCCGATGATGGCCGGATCTCGTTGGTGCATGGCGACTACCGGCTGGACAATCTGATCTTCGCGCCGGACCGGCCGAAGGTGCTGGCGGTGCTCGACTGGGAATTGTCGACATCAGGCCACCCCTTCGCCGATATCGCCTATCAATGCATGCAATGGCGGCTGCCGCACGCTTCCGGCTTTCGCGGCCTGGGCGGTGTCGACCGTTCCGCACTCGGCCTGCCCTCCGAGGAGGACTACGTCGCCGCCTACTGCCGGCGGCGCGGGCTCACCGGTATCGGCAACTGGACGTTCTATCTCGCCTTTTCCTTCTTCCGGCTGGCCGCGATTTGCCAGGGCGTCTACAAGCGGGCGCTGGACGGCAACGCCTCCAATCCGGAAAAGGCCCGGACCTATGGCGAGGCGGTAAAGCTGCTTTCGCGTCTTGCCGCGAAGCTGATCGACAAGGAAGCGTGATGGGCCGCTTTGACGGAGCAAAGGTGCTGATCACGGGTGCCGCCAACCTCGACAAGCGTCGGCACGATCCGAAGCATACCGCCTGGGAACTTCCCGTGCCCTTGTCCGTTTCCGTACAGCGTATATAATTTAGCCAGCCACCAACCAACCAAAGGCACCGGATCTTGCCGCAGAGCGTCCAGACACGCCGCGAGAAACAAAAGGCCGAACTGCGCTCCGAACTGGTCGAGGCCGCGCACAAGCTCGTCCAGGAAGAAGGCTATGAAGGCCTGACCATCCGCAAGCTGGCCAAACGGGTCGGCTACGCCCCGATGTCTGTCTATTCCTACTTCGCCGACAAGCAGGACATCTTGTTTGCTCTGGCCGAGGATGCATTCGAGACACTCGCCCGCCGCATCGAGGAGCATCCATCCGATGATCCAATCGAGGCCTTGCAGGCGGTGATGACCGAATATGCCGCTTTCGGACTCGGCAATCCCAACGAATACCGCACCGTGTTCATGACCGAAAAGACCAAGCTGCCGGAAGGCTACAATGAAATGGAGGAGAGCAACCCTGCTATGAAGGTGCTGATCAGCAGGGTCGAGGCCTGCGTCGCCGCCGGCAAATTGCAGGGCGATCCGCGCGCCATCGCCACCATGCTGTGGGCGGTCGGACACGGCACGATCTCGCTGCTCATCACCTTTCCGTTTTACCCCTTCGGCGATCCGCAGGCCTTCGTGAAGCGGATGTGCGATTTCACGCTCGCCACGCTCAGCACGCAAAACGTCCCGCCTCTGACCGAGACACCGGTCAACTGCTGAACGCCGTTTCCTGGTTTTGTGTATTCCCCTCCAGACCTGGGGGTTCTTGGTTAACAAAAATCTATTGTACGCGTACGGTTTTCCTTGAACTTCGCGATCGACGGGCGTATATGTACAGCGTATCGTACATGTACGAGAGAAATTCACCCGTCGGTACGAATTGAATTCGACCCGGAAACCGGAGACTGACAATGAAAAAGACACTCGTCACCCTCGCCGCCGTGCTGGCACTTTCGGGCTCGGCCTTCGCCGCCAACACCACCCATCCCGTCAAGCATGCGCCGGTGGCGGCCTGCGTTGACACCAGGACCAACGTGAAGCTCGATTGCGCTTCGACCGGTTCGGTCGAGAAGAAGGGTGCCACGCAAAATACCGCTGAAGGCAAGGGCCCGCGGCTCGGCATCAGCATCAATCCGTGGATTGTACCAAGCGCATTTTGACATCAGCAAAGATCGCGTCTGGCCGGCACAAGCCGGCCAGCTTCAGCCGACCGAAACCGGCAGCTTCGCCGCTGAACTCTCGAAGGCCGCGTCGATCAGCTTTTGCATGTCCGCGGCACGCCGGAACGACGGATCGCCATTCCGGCCTGTATCCAGCGCATCGGCAAAGCGTGGCGCATTGCGCTTGACACTGGGCAGCGCCAAGATCTGCCAGCGCTGAAGATCGACATCGCCGCCGAGACAGGCCGACAGGTTCGATGCCTTGCCGTCGGTTTCGACCCTGATGGCGCCCTTGGTGCCGTGCAGGGCCAGCGACAGATCGTTGGCGTGGCCGGTCATGTAGCGGCTCGCCACGATCGTAGCGAGCGCACCGGAACTGAGCCGCGCCGTCATTGCCACGCTGTCATTGGCGTCCAGCACATAGTCGCCGATGCGCTCGCCCTCGGCCTTCGGAAACGTCACCAGATCGGCATGCAGGCTGACGATATCCTGGCCGGCGCCATAGGTGGCGAAGTCCAGGATATGGATGCCGACATCGCCCAGCACGCCGGTCGAACCGTGCCGGCTCGACAAGCGCCAGAGCCATTTGTCCTCGACCCGCCAGTCGCCCCACGACTGGCTGACCAGCCAGCTTTGCCGGTAGCTTGCCTCGACATGGCGCAACACGCCGATCTCGCCGGCCAGCACCATGCGCCGCGCTTCATGGATCGCCGGTGAGTTGCGATAGGTCAGGTTGACCATGTTGACCACCCCTGCAGCCTCGGCCGCTTCGGTCATATCAAGCGCGTCGGCGTGGTTCGGCGCCAGCGGCTTTTCGCAAAACACGTGTTTCCCCTCAGCAAGCAGCGCCAGCGTCGTTGCCATATGCGCACCATCCGGCGTCGCGTTGATGGCGGCATCGAACTGACCCCAGGCGATCGCCGCCTCCAGGCTCTCGAAAGATTCGCCGATCTTGCTGACGGCGGCAAACGCCGCCGCGCGGCCAGGCACCTGGTCGACGCAAGCGACGATGCTGCAGCCCGGGATCCCGGCAAACTCCTCGACATGATGCCCGGCGATACCGCCGGTGCCGAGCAGAAGAATTCGATGCATCAGTTCAGGCCCCCAGCCACCTCACACCCCAATCAGCTCAGGCCCGAATCAACTCAGGCCCTTGTCGCCGTCGGCATGCAGGCGCAGCCCCTTCTGCACGATCTTCTCCTTGGCCGCATCCGTCGGCACGTTCGGCGCATTGGTGATGCCGGACCATGCCGGCGCCGGGTTGTGCGCCCAGTGCACGGCGTTGCGCAGCACCTGCTGCACGCCCTCATTGTGATAGATCGGATAGGTCTCGTGGCCGGGCGAGAAGTAGAAGATCCGTCCCGCGCCGCGCTGGTAGGTCAGCCCGGACCGGAACACCTCGCCGCCCTCGTACCAGGAGACGAACACCGTCTCCAGCGGCTCCGGCACCGCGAACGGCTCGCCATACATTTCGGTCTCGCCGATCTCCAGGCACTCGCCGATGCCTTGCGCGATCGGGTGGCCGCGGTTGATCGCCCAGACGCGCTCGCGCTCGCCCGCCTCGCGCCATTTCAGCGAACAGGGCGTGCCCATCAGCCGCTTGAATATCTTCGAGTAGTGGCCGGAATGAAGCACGATCAAGCCCATCCCTTCCCACACCCGCTTCTGCACCCGCTCGACGATCTCGTCCTTGACCTCGCCATGCGCCGCGTGGCCCCACCACAAAAGCACGTCGGCGGCCGCCAGGCGCTTTTCGCTCAGGCCGTGCTCGGGCTCCTGCAAGGTTGCGGTGGTCGCCTTGATGCCCTTGTCCTGGTTGAGGGCGGCGGCGATGGTGCCATGCATGCCCAAGGGATAGAGGTCGCGCAGGGCTTCATTGGTCTGCTCGTGGACATTCTCGCCCCAAACGATCGCTTTTGTCGGCATTTTTATCTCCCAAAGCGCTTTAAATAGCATGTCAAAAGGGATTGAGAAGGTGCCGATGCCGCCTGGCCCGATGGAATACTACGTCTTGCGCTTCTTGCGCCCCGGCACGGTCTTGGCCTTGCCCGGTTTCGCCGGTGCGCCGGGGATAGCGGTTCCGGTAATGGATATCGGATCACTGGCCGGGAACGTGTCTTCGAGGCCTTCCTCGAGTTCCTCTTCGGCGCTCGGGGCTTCATGCCGCTCATGTTCGAGCGAGCGGACGGCCGATGTCTTTATGACCGGCGACTTCGGTGGGGAATTCGACGGCATCGGCATTCTCCCTCGGCGTGCGGATGCAGAACGAGCGTGCCCTGCAAAACGTTCCGAGTTCAGACCGCCGCGTCGCGCGATCCCTCGGACAGGAAAGTAAAGACATAGTCCGAGAAGGAACGCCAGCATTCGACCCGGAAGGCATCGGCGGCTGTGCGCAGCAGCACGATCTCGGTCTTGCCCAAGATGGTGCGCGACGCTGCGCCCACCGGGAAGGCGTCGAGCGACAGGTCCTGCGGGCAGCCAGCATTGATCGTCGCCGCTGCCCCAGTGCCCGTCACCGATATCGCGATGTTGCGATGCGAGACGCCGACCGCCGAATGCAGCGCGGATACTTTGGCGCAATCGGCGAGCGGATCGTTGCCGGCCTCATCGATCACAAGCCATTCGTCGGGACCGAGCCACAAGACGTTGCGCCCGCCCTTCGCGGCAGAGGTTTTCGGCTTGTTCGGCAAGGTCACGCCGAGCGCCTTCGAAAGCGCTGCGGCCGAAGCCTCCGGCGCACGCAGTGAAACGCGCTCGGCCGACGGCAGCACCTCGACCTTGACGGCGGCGGCAGTGGTGCTGCGCCCAGCCAGCGCCGGACGGCGTTCGACCGAAGGCGATGCGGCCGGAGCCGTCTTCCTTGCAGCGGCCTTAGCCATTGAGGCGCCCTCCCGTCTCGTCGAAGAATACCATGCCGGTAACCTCCACTTCGATCACCCCATTCGGCATCGGCACATAGAGAGTCTCGCCCATCCGGTCGCGGCCGCCGGCGACCAGCGCCAATGCGATCGAGCGGCCGCAATTTTCCGACCAGTAGCTCGAGCTGACATGGCCGATCATCTTCATCGGGATCGCCTGCTTCGGATCCTCGACGATCTGCGCGCCTTCTTCCAGCACCACTTTGGGATCCCTGGTCTTGAGGCCGACCAGCTGCTTGCGGCCCTTGGCGACCAGATCCGGCCGCGTCAGGCCGCGGATACCGACGAAGTCGGTCTTCTTCTTGCCGACCGCCCAGTCGAGCCCGGCGTCGTTCGGCGTTACCGTGCCATCCGTGTCCTGGCCGACGATGATGTAGCCTTTTTCGGCGCGCAGCACGTGCATCGCCTCGGTGCCGTAGGCGGCCGCACCATGCTTCTGGCCCTCGGCCCACAGGGCTTCCCAGACCGCCTGGCCATAGTCGGCCGGCACATTGACCTCGAAGCCGCGCTCGCCGGTGAACGACATGCGAAACAACCGCGTCGGCACGCCGCAGATCTTGCCTTCACGCACCGACATATGCGGCAGCGCCTCGTCGGACATGTCGATGCCTTCGACCAGTGGCGCGATGATGTCGCGCGACTTGGGCCCCTGCACGGCGATAACAGCCCACTGCTCGGTGATCGAGGTCAGCCAGACATTGAGATGCGGGAACTCGGTCTGGAGATAATCCTCCATGTGGTTCATGACGCGCGGCGCGCCGCCGGTCGTCGTCGTCACGTGGAAACGGTCGGGGGCCAGCCTGCCGACGACGCCGTCGTCATAGATGAAGCCGTCCTCGCGCAGCATGATGCCGTAGCGGCAGCGGCCGGGTTCCAGCTTCTCCCATGGGTTGGTGTAGAGCAGTTCCATGAACTTGGCCGCATCCGGCCCAACCACCTCGATCTTGCCCAGCGTAGAGGCATCGAATAGGCCCGCCGTCTTGCGCACCGCGACGCATTCGCGGTCGACCGCGGCATGCATGTCCTCGCCCGCCTTGGGGAAATACCAGGCGCGCTTCCACTGGCCGACATCCTCGAACACGGCACCTTGCGCCTCGGCCCAGGGATGGATCGCGGTTCTGCGCGTCGGGTCGAACAGCGGACCGCGCGCATGGCTGACGATCGCGCCGAAGGTGACCGGCGTATAGGGCGCACGGAACGTGGTCAGGCCGACCTCCGGGATCGGCTTTCCCAGCGTCTCGGCGGCAATCGCCAGGCCGTGCATGTTGGAGGTCTTGCCCTGGTCGGTCGCCATGCCGTTGGTGGTGAAGCGCTTGACGTGCTCGATCGAGCGCATGCCTTCGTGCACCGCCTGGCGGATATCCTTGGCGGTGACGTCGTTCTGGAAATCGACAAACGCCTTCACCGTCGTGTCCGGCCCGGCGCCGGGCGCCGCGCCCAACATACCGCGCGACCAGCTCTCCGACGCATCGACTTTCGGCTTGTTGCCCTTGGCAGTTTTGGCACCAGCATCCTTGGCCGCCTTGGCACCCGCCGCATAGGCCTCGTCCACCGTCGCCGACAGCCCGTCGGTGCCGTTGCAGGCGCCCACCGAGACGCAGTCCTGCGCATAGGTGCCCGGCACGAAGCGCTTGGTCTCGTCGTTGAAGGCGACCTTGCCGCGCGACTGCGAGAACAGATGCACCGACGGCGTCCAGCCGGCCGACATCAGGATCGCATCGACCGCGATGGTGCGTTCGCCGCCGCCATTCTTCGGCTGCACGGTCATCGACGACACCCTGAGCTTACCGCCAGCGCGGAGCACCGCGCGGCCGAAATTGATCTCGATGCCGAGCGCCCTCGCCTCGTCGATCACCGGTCCGGTCGGATTTTCGCGCAGATCGACGATCGCCGCCACGTTGACGCCGGCCTTCTTCAGGTCGATCGCCGCCGCGTAAGCAGAATCATTGGCGGTGTAGACGCCGACATTCCTGCCGACCGCGACGCCATAGTGGTTGAGATAGGTGCGCGCGGCACCCGCCAGCATGATGCCCGGCCGGTCATTGTCGGCAAACACCATGTGACGCTCGATCGCGCCCGAGGCCAGCACCACGCGCTTGGCCCGGACCTGCCACAGCCGCTCGCGCGCCAGATCGTGGCCGGGGGTCCTCAGATGCTCGCTGACACGCTCGACCAGCCCCACAAAATTCTGCGCATAGTAGCCGAACGCCGTCGTTCGCGACAGCACGCGGACATTGTCCATTGCGGCGAGCTTCGCCACGGCAGCTTGCGCCCAGGCAAAACCATCCTGGCCGTCGATTTTCGCGCCGCTCTCGAAACGCAGGCTGCCGCCGAACTCGGCCTGCTCGTCGGCGAGGATGACGCGCACGCCGGTCTCAGCCGCCGCAAGCGCTGCCGCGATGCCTGCCGCACCGCCGCCCAGCACCAGCACGTCGCAATGCGCATAGCGCGATGAATAATGGTCGGGATCCGGCTGGTCCGGGGAAACGCCAAGACCGGCTGCGGCGCGGATCTTTGGCTCGTAGAGCCTCTTCCACGCCGCTTTCGGCCACATGAAGGTCTTGTAGTAGAAGCCGGCCGAAAGCAGCGGCGAGGCGATATCGCTGACCGCACCGAGGTCGAAGGACAGTGACGGCCAGCGGTTCTGCGACTGCGCATCAAGCCCGTCATAGAGCTCCTGCACGGTCGCCCGCACGTTCGGCGTCTTGCGTGCCGCGTCGCGCCTGATTTCGACCAGGGCGTTCGGCTCCTCGGCGCCCGCCGACAGGATGCCGCGCGGACGGTGGTACTTGAACGAACGGCCGACGAGATGGACGCCATTGGCGAGCAGCGCCGAGGCCAGCGTGTCGCCCTCGATGCCGGCATAGGACCGGCCATCGAAGCTGAACCGCGCGGTCTTGGCTTGGCTGAAGCGGCCAGCGCCGGGAATGCGGAACGCGCCGCTCATTTGGCAACTCCCGGCAGCTTCGACGGCTTCGGCTCGCCGGCCTTGTAGGTCATGACGAATTTGTCGGTGACGGTGTCGCGTACGGCATTGAAGAAGCGCGCACAGCCATGCATGTGCCGCCAGCGCTCATAAATGATGCCCTTGGGGTTGGAGCGGATGAAGAAGAACTTTTCAAAATCGTCGTCGCTCTCGCCGGCCATATTGGCCGAGCGCGCGATGTGGGCCTCGCCGGCGTTGCGGAACTCGAGTTCCGGACGCTCTTCCTCGCAATAGGGGCAGCGGATGAGAAGCATTTGGTTCGTTCCTACAATTCGCCGTGGCCGACGCGGGCGCCCGCCGGTTGATCGCAAAGCTTCTGTCCCAGGGTCGCGAACGGTGCGACGAGCCGGATGCGCTCTTCCACGCTTGCAGCGGGACGAAACAGATCGCGGGACGCCATGTTGCCGAGGGTGAGCTGCATCGGATCGGTTGTGACGATGACTTGACGCGGCTGGAATGTCTCGTCTTCTTCGAGCCCTTCGGGTCGTCCCTCGAAGAACATCACCACCCTCTGGCCGCCGCTCCAGACGCAGGCCAACGTGCCGTCATCGACCGAAAACGGCCAGCCGGCTTCGTTGCCGGCACGGCTGATCGGCTGCGTGCGCACTTCATCCGGCGAGGGAAAATGGAACATGCCCCGTTCTCCCGCCAGCACTTGCTCCCCCGCCCGCATCAGCGGCATCGCGACAGCCATCTCAGCCATCATCAGTGCGCCACCGCCGCCGCCGCCGCCTCGTCGATGAGCCGTCCGGTGCGGAAGCGTTCGATGGTGAAGGGCGCGTTGATCGGATGCGGATCGTCTTTGGCGATGGTGTGGGCAAAGACATGGCCCGAACCCGGCGTCGCCTTGAAGCCGCCCGTGCCCCAACCGCAATTGACATAGAGGCCCGGCACCGGCGTCTTGGCCAGGATCGGCGAGCGGTCGGGCGTGACGTCGACAATGCCGCCCCACGAGCGCAGCATCTTCATGCGCGTGAAGATCGGGAACATCTCGCAGATGGCGTCGAGCGTATGCTGCAATATGTGCAAGCCGCCGGTCTGCGAATAGGAGACATACTGGTCGGTGCCGGCGCCGATCACCAGCTCGCCCTTGTCGGACTGCGAGATATAGGCGTGCACCGTGTTCGACATCACCACGCAGGGCACCACCGGCTTGACCGGTTCCGACACCAGCGCCTGCAGCGGATAACTTTCCAGCGGCATGCGCACGCCTGCCATGTTCATGATGACGGAGGAATGGCCGGCGGCAACGACGCCGACCTTCTTGGCGCCGATGAAGCCGCGCGTCGTGTCGACCCCCATCACCGCGCCATTGGCCGCCCGCTTGACCCCGGTGACCTCGCAATTCTGGATGATGTGGACGCCGCGCGCCGAGGCGCCGCGCGCATAGCCCCAGGCAACCGCATCATGACGGGCCGTGCCGCCGCGCCGCTGCAGCGACGCACCGACCACCGGATAGCGCGCATCCTTGGAGGTGTTGAGCGGTGGGCAGAATTCCTTCGCCTGCTCCGGCGTCAGCCATTCATTGTCGATGCCGTTCAGCCGGTTGGCGTGCACGTGGCGCTTCAGCACCTGGACGTCATGCACATTGTGGGCGAGCATCATGACGCCGCGCGCCGAATACATGACGTTGTAGTTGAGTTCCTGGCTCAAGCCATCCCACAGCTTCAGCGCATGGTCGTAGATGCCGGCGCTCTCGTCATAGAGATAGTTGGAACGGATGATGGTGGTGTTGCGGCCGGTGTTGCCGCCGCCGAGCCAGCCCTTTTCCAGCACCGCGACATTGGTGATGCCGTGCACGGTGGCGAGGTAATAGGCGGTGGCCAGGCCATGGCCGCCGGCGCCGACGATGATGACGTCGTATTCTTTCCTGGGCTCAGGCGAGGACCACTGTTCCTCCCAGCCCTTGTGACCGCGCATGGCTTCACGGGCGATGGCGAATACCGAATATTTCTTCAACGTCCCAACCTCGCCCCAAAAAGGCTTCGCGAATGGCGGCCGGCGTTCATTCGGTCCCGGCGCGCGAGGTGTATCACTAGCGAAACAGCGCTTCCACCCTTGCGCTGTTTGCGACGGCGCTTGCCGTTTTGCGCCGTGGCGGAAAAGACGCATCCGGCGCTTCCACACATTGGCAGGTATCGGGTGGCTCGTGCTTGCCCCATCTGCGACCAAGCATCTCGGATCGCCGCTAAAGCCGACGCGAAGAAAAGGATGCAAAAATGTTCGCACTCGCCAACAAGATCGCCATCGTCACCGGCGCCAGTTCCGGCATCGGCCGGGCCTCGGCAAAACTCTTTGCCGAGGAAGGCGCCAAGGTCATCGTCGCCGCCCGCCGCCAGGCCGAGCTCGATGCGCTTGTCGCCGAGATAGAAGACAATGATGGCGCGGCCATCGCGCTTGCCGGCGATGTCAGGGACGAAGCCTATGCAAAGGCCCTTGTCGATCTGGCGGTCGAAAAGTTCGGTGGGCTCGACATCGCCTTCAACAATGCCGGCGCCGTCGGCCGGATGGGACCGATTTCGGACCTGCCGCTGGAAGGCTGGCGCGAGACGCTCGACACCAATCTCACCAGCGCGTTTCTCGGCGCCAAATACCAGGTGCCGGCAATGATCGAGCGTGGCGGTGGTTCGCTGATCTTCACCTCCACCTTCGTCGGCCACACAGTCGGCATGCCGGGCATGACAAGCTATGCCGCGAGCAAGGCCGGCCTGATCGGACTGACACAGGTGCTTGCCGCCGAATACGGCCCGAAAGGCGTGCGGGTCAACGCGCTGCTGCCCGGCGGCACAGACACGCCGGCGGCAACCTTCAAGACCCCGGAATCAAGAGCCTTCGTCGAAGGCCTGCATGCTTTGAAGCGTATCGCAATGCCGGAGGAGATCGCCCGTTCCGCGCTCTATCTCGCCTCCGACGCCTCGAGCTTCACCACCGGAGCGGCTCTGTTTGCCGATGGCGGCGTGTCGATCAATCGGACGTGAAGATTCCAGCGGCGGGATGCATGTTCATAGCCGCCAGGCAAACGGCCGCTCTTGATTTTTCGCCGCGATTTGGCGATTCCGTTCCTGTCTAAAAGCGGGTCTGGAACCATGATGCTGATCAGAACCTATGTGACTGCGAGCGCGATCGAAGGCGTCGGCGTGTTCGCCGCGGAGCCGATCGGGAAAGGCGCTTCGATCTGGCAGCTCGATCCGGATTTCGACCGGCTGATCCCCATGGACAAATACGAGACGGCACCCCCGCATCTCAGGGAACTGCTCGACCGCTATGCCTATCCGAGCCCGGACCGGCCGGGTTTCATGGTCTATGAAGTGGACAATGGCCGCTTCATGAATCATTCCAGCAATCCGAATACGGATTTTTCGCAATATGGCGGAGCCACGGCGACCCGCGACATCGCCGTGGGCGAGGAGATCACCTGCGATTACGGCGAGTTCTTCGAGGATTTCGAGCTGCTGCACCTCGCGACGGCCTAGTCGGCTCCTTATCTCATGGGCAAGTGGCACACTTGTCCCAGGGCAAACAGACGGCGGCTGGCCCCGCAAAATCATTTCCGCTGTGGACAGCGCGGCATGATTCTGCTATCAGCCGCCCCAATTCGTGGTGTAAACCGCCGCGGAGGCTAGTGGCTATGGCCGCTTGCCTGTTGATATCAAACCCGAAAGACAGGATTGCCCGTGCAGGTACTCGTCCGCGACAATAACGTTGATCAGGCGCTTCGCGCTCTCAAGAAGAAGATGCAGCGCGAAGGCATTTTCCGCGAAATGAAGATGCGCGGTCACTACGAGAAGCCGTCCGAGAAGCGCGCCCGTGAAAAGGCTGAAGCTGTCCGCCGCGCCCGCAAGCTGGCCCGCAAGCGCGCCCAGCGCGAAGGCCTGCTGCCGATGACGCCGCGCCCTGTTGCTGCTGGCGCCGCCGGCGGTGCAGGTGGCGCTCCGCGTCCGCCGCGGTTCTAACGCCAATTTTTCGTCCTTTTCGAAGGATATCAGAGGTGGCGCGATGTGGAATCGCCGCCACCTTTTTGTTTTGATGTGACCGGTCCGGAGGGGGAGCCGGACCTGAACGACGCGGCTTGAAGTGAGGACAGGGCAGACATGAACGCAACGAGCGTGGAGCGCGGGACTGCATTGCGTGGTTTCGCCCTGACAGCGGCCCTGCTCTCCGGACTGGCGCTTGCCGGCTGCCAAACGGCGGGCCCGACCGGTGAATTCAACAACATCGACAAGGCGCAAGGGTCGAGCGAGAACATTTCTTCGCTGTCGGCGGTCATCCAGCGCAATCCCCAGGATCCCGAAGGCTACAATGTGCGCGGCTCGGCCTATGGTCGTGGCGGCCAGTACCAGGCGGCGCTCAAAGATTTCAATCAAGCCATCCAGCTCAACCCGAATTTCTTCCAGGCCTATTCGAATCGCGCGCTGATCCAGCGCTTCCTCGGCAATCAGGAAGCCGCGCTCGCGGACTACGACCGTTCGATCCAGATCAACGGCAACTACGACGCCGCCTATATCGGCCGCGGCAATCTCTACCGCAAGGCGGGTCGCACCCAGGACGCCTTCAACGACTTCCAGAAGGCAATCCAGCTCGATACGACCGACGCGCGCGCCTACCACAATCGAGGCCTGATCTATCAGAGCCAGGGCCAGCACAAATTCGCCATCGAGGACTTCTCGACCGCCATCTCGCTGGCGCCGGACGCCGCCGAGCCCTACAACGGCCGCGGCCTCTCCTATCTGGCGACCAACGACGAGGACAACGCCTTTTCCGATTTCAACATGGCGATCAAGCTCGACGGCAGGAATGCCGAGGCGTGGTCCAACCAGGCGCTGATCTATGAGCGGCGCGGCGACAAGGCGAAGGCCGCGAAATCCTATAAGGAAGCCGTTCGCCTCGACCCTACCTACCAGCCGGCCAAGGATGGCCTCGCCCGCGTCAGCTGATCTCGGTTTCGGCTTCCCATACAAATCCGCGTGACATCCAAGTGCCGCGGGATCCTTTGCGTGTCCTAAAGGACGCACTTCGCAACCGGGCATTAACCCAGGCAGGAGGCTTTCGGCCCCTGCCTTGATCGCGCCAAGTTTTCAGCGGAACGGTCTACCCACCCAAGCCGTTGTTGAAAGTATTTTGCGAAAGGACCCTCCCATGATCAAGAAACTCGCCTGCGCCGCTGCCCTCGCCACGACGATGTTCGCGGTGGCTCCGGCCAGCGCCGGCAAGCTGCAACTCGGCACGCTCGATTGCACCATCGACGGCGGCACCGCTTATATCGTCGCTTCCAACAAGGGCGTGTCCTGTGTCTTCCGGCCTCATCATCACGGGCCGTCCGAGATTTACACAGGCGTCATCTCCAAGATCGGCCTCGATGTCGGCCAGACGCATCAGGGCCAGCTCGTCTGGGCCGTGCTGGCCGCGACCCGGGATCGTGACGGAGGCGATCTCGCCGGCAGCTACTACGGTGTCAACGCCGAGGCGAGCGTGGTGACCGGCGGCGGCGCCAATCTGCTGGTTGGCGGCCTGGACAGCGCCGTCATGCTGGAGCCGCTCAGCGTCCAGGCGCAGACCGGCGTCAACCTTGCCGTGGCCGTGACCTCGCTCCAGCTGATCCACTCATTCAAGTGATTGCATGGAGCCGTGCGCTCCATGACCCCTCACCCCGCGGCGCGGAACCAGATAGGATGGTTTCGCGCCGTTTGATTTGGGGGGGAACCATCATGCTGAAGACAGCCATAGCTGCCGCCATGTTCACCACGCTATCCGGAGCGGTGCAGGCGCAGGACCGAGGCATGGAAGTCGGTACGCTTGACTGCGCCATAGGCGGCGGCACCGGCTTCATCTTCGGTTCGAGCAAGGATCTGAGCTGCACCTTCAACCCCGCCGACAAAAGCTTCGCGCCGGAAGCCTATTTCGGCGCCGTCAACAAATACGGCCTCGACATCGGCACGACGAAGCAGACGGTCATGCAGTGGATCGTGCTGACGCCGCTGAAGAACATCTATGCGCCGGGTGCGCTGGCCGGCGACTATATCGGCGCCAGCGCGGAGGTGACGGCCGCCGTCGGCGCCGGCGCCAATCTGCTGGTCGGCGGCTCCTCTCAGGCCTTCACCTTGCAGCCGCTCAGCTTGCAGACGCAGACCGGCATGAACCTCGCGATCGGCGTCAGCCAATTCCAGCTGCGCAGCACCGAGAATTGATCGCGCAACGAAGCCCGCCAACGGAAGGGGCATCCGCGCGAACGGCCCTCAAAAAACCGCTTGAGCTCAACCCCGGTTGAGGTTTTACAAGCCTGCCCCGAGCGCAACAACGCCTCGATCCAGCGCTGTCGATTCGCATGGTCCTGCCGGAAACCCGTACTGGCTTCTGGCGTCCTGCGCTGGCGTCGAGATATGCAAGACGGGGGTGGAAATGACCGGGATCAGCACGAACAGGGTCGACTGGCGCGTATTGTGGGCAAGCGGCGACCTGGCGCGCTTCTGCTTCATCAGCCTCGGCATTCTGCTGCACGCCACCAACGAAACGATGGTGGCAACGGTGATGCCGGCCATGGTCGGCGAACTGGCGGGCGTACAGCTCGTCGGCTGGTCGCTGGCGATCTACGAACTCGGCGCCATCGTTGCCGGCGCGGCCGCCGGACGACTGGTGAGTTATGTCCCCTTGCGCACCAACATGGTGGTCGCCGCGCTGCTCTACGCAACAGGCGCGCTGATATGCGCCACCTCGCCTTCCATGCAACTGTTCCTCGCCGGCCGCCTGATCGAAGGACTTGGCGGCGGTGCGCTGGTGTCGCTGGCCTTCGTCTCGGTCGAACGACTGTTCTCGCGCGCCATCTGGCCGCAGCTTTTCGGCATCATGTCGGCGATCTGGGGCGTCGCCGCCTTCAGCGGACCATTGCTCGGCGCGATCATGACCGAGCTGTTGTCATGGCGCTGGGCCTTCGGCATCTTCACACTCGGCGGCGCCGCCATGGCGCTGGCAAGCTTCCTCGTGCTCGACACGCCGCAGGCGACGAAACCCAAGACGAGCACGGGCAAGGCGCCGCCCTTCCCGTTCGCGGCCCTTGGCTGCCTTGCCGTCGCCGTGGTGCTGATCGCCTCGGCCGGCGTCGACATCGCCTTGCTGCGTTCCTCGCTGCTGATTGCCTTGGGCCTCATCGGCCTGGTGCTGTTCTTCACCATCGACGCGCTGAAGCCGCGTTCGCGGCTGTTCCCGGCGCGGCTGTTCTCATGGCGCACGCCGGTCGGCGCCGGCATGACCATGGTTGCCGCCTTTTCGGTGGCGACCTGTTCCTTCGGCGTCTACGGACCGCTGCTGCTGACCAGCCTTCACGACATTCCGCTGCTGACCACCGGCTACATCATCGCCGCCGAATCGATAGCCTGGTCGATCCTGTCGATCCTGGTCGCCAACGCGCCGCCGCAGCGCGAGCGGCTGATCATCGTCGGCGGCGCAGTGATGATCGCGGCCGGCATCGCCGGCTTTGCGTATGCGATACCCCTGGGCTCCATCCCGCTGATCCTGATATGTGCCCTGTTGCAAGGCGGCGGCTTCGGCATCGCCTGGCCGTTCCTGACGCGCGTCATCGTCGCCTCCGCCCCGGAGGGCGAGCAGACCATCGCCTCGGCGGCGGTGCCGACCATGCAGCGCATCGGCTATGCCGTGGGCGCCGCACTCGCCGGCATCGTCGCCAACGCCAGCGGCTTTTCGCAAGGCCTGAACCACGACGCGGCGGCGAATGTCGCGTCGTGGTTGTTTCTTGCCTTCGTGCCGCTCGGCATTGTCGGCTGCCTCGCGGCTTTGCGGGTTTCCAGACCGCTTGGCCAGCCACGGGAAGCTATCGGCTAAAACCTGGCCTGCTCACTCAACCTCGCGCAGGCGGTAGCCGACGCCCGTCTCGGTGGTGATGTAGCGCGGCTGGTCGGGGCTCTTCTCGATCTTTTGCCTGAGCTGCCGGACATAAACCCTGAGATACTGCACATCGGTCGAATCGCCCCAGACCTGCTTCAGCAGGAAATGGTGTGTCAGCACCTTGCCGGCGTGCTGCACCAGCATGCGCAGGATGTCGTATTCCTTCGGCGACAGCTTTACCTCCTTGCCCTCGACCTTGACGATGCGCTTGACCAGGTCGACGCTGAGATCGCCGGTCTGGAAAATCGGCTTCTCGCCCTGTTGCTGGAACTTGTGGCGGAGCGCCACGCGAATGCGCGCCACCAGCTCGTTCATGCCGAAAGGTTTGGTGACATAGTCGTCGGCGCCGAGTTCCAGGGCCTGGACGATACCGGCCTCGTCGGTCCGGCTGGACAGGATGACCACTGGAATGTCGAGACCATCGTCGCGCCATTTGCGCAGCAGCTCATGGCCGCTCATGCCGGGCAGGCCAAGGTCGAGCAGGACGAGGTCCGGCTTCTCGGCCTCCATCAGCTCTATCGCCACCCTGGCGTTCGGCGCCTCGCTGATCGCGTAGCCCTGGCTGCCGAGCCCGACGCGCAGCAGCTTGCGGATCGGCGGCTCGTCATCGACGACCAATATCCTGACGTTCGAGTTTGTCATGCCAGGTCACCCACGTCGTGGTCGTCGGTATTCGAAGCGTCGAAATTGGGCGGATTTGCCGGCCTGGGCATTTTGATGGTGAACACCGCGCCCGAACCGTCGGTCCGGTTTGCCGCCATGATCGTGCCACCCATCGCTTCGACGAAGCCGCGGCAGATCGACAGGCCGAGCCCCGTACCGGCGCGGATCTGGTCCCCCTTGCGCACTCGATAGAACGTGTCGAAAATTCGTTCCAGATCGCCGGGAGGAATGCCTGGCCCTTCATCCATGACTTGCAGCAGTACGGAGCCATTGTCGGTCCAACCCTGCATGCGAATCGTCGAGCTTGCCGGGGCATATTTCGCCGCATTGTCGAGAAGATTGAACAACGCTTGCTCGAACAGCACCGGGTCGACCTTCAACATCGGCAAATCCTTGGGGATGTCGGTCTCGATCTTGTGCTCGCCAATGATTTTCCTGGCCCTTTGCAAGGCGGAGCCGACGATGTCGCCGACATAGTGAAAGGCGTAGTTCGGCTCCATCGCGCCGGACTCGATCTTGGTCATGTCGAGCAGATTGGCGATGAAGCGGTTCAACCGCTCGGATTCGTCGAGCACCGTCGACAGCAGTTCGGCCCGGTCCGGTTCGGGAAGCGCTGCTGAAAAATCCCGCAGCGTGCCGGCCGCGCCCATGATGGCGGCGAGCGGCGTTTTCAGATCATGGGAAATGGAGGTGAGCAGCGCCGAGCGCAGCCTGTCCGCCTCAGCGGCGAGCTTGGCGCGGTCGACGTCGGCAACCAACTGAATACGCTCGATGGCGACCGCCGCCTGGTCGGCCAGTGCGTCAAGCAGCCGCTGCTGCTCGGGCGTCAGCAGCGGACCCTGCTTGTCGTTGTCGAGGCCGACGACCCCGATGGCCGTGCGCCCCGTCCGCAAGGGCAAATAGAGGCGCTTGGCGCCCGGAAGCGTGTCGGCGCCACGACCCGCCGCACGATTGTGCTCCCAGGCCCAGCGGGCGGCGGCGATGTCGGCCTCGGCCAGCGTGTCGTCGGGCGGATAGCCGGCCTTGACGGTGATGGTCCCGTCTTCCGGCAAAAGCAGCACCACCCGCAGCTTCAGCATCGAGGCGATCTGGAAGGCCGTGGCCCAAAGGACGTCGTCGAGCGTGCCGGCGCCGGCGAGCTTCTTTGAAAAGAGGTAGATGTCTTCCGTGGCCCGCGCCCGCGAGCGGGCGGCGACGGCCTGGCGCTGCACGCGCGCCGTCAGATTGCTGGCGATGACCGCAACGACGAGAAAGACGCCAAGCGCGACGATGCTCTCCGGATCCCGGATCGTCAGCGTATAACGAGGCTCCAGGAAGAAATAATTGAAAGCAAGGGCGCTGGCGAAACAAGCGTACAGAGCCGGCCACAGACCGCCGGTTACCGCCGATGCCAGTACGCCGATGAGAAGAATGATCGCCAGGTTGCGAACGTCGAGAAACTGGTCGAGAACGACGGCGAAGGCGAGCGAACCGATGACAAAGGCCGTGGCCTTGAGATAGGGCCAGATCTCGAACTGCCACTGCTCGTCCGCCGCCTTGACACTCCTCGACGTCACCTCGGCGTTGCGTTCGGTTCCTGAAATGACATGGACGCTGATGTCGCCGGCATTGCGGATGAGATCGTAGGTGAGCGAGCCTTCGAGCAATTCCCGCCAGCGCGACCGGGTCGGCCTGCCGACCACGATATGGGTGAAATTGTTCGCCGTCGCGTGGCGAACAATGTCCTGCGCGATGTTCTGACCGGGAATGGTGGTCACCTCGGCGCCGAGCTGTTCGGCAAGCCGCAGGTTCGTAGCGAGCCGATCCTTGTCCGCTTCGGGCATGCTGGCCGAGCGAGGGCTGTCGACATGCAGCGCCGTCCACGGGGCACGGAGCCGGTCGGCCAGCCTGCGCGCGTAGCGAATACGCGCCGCCCCGCCCGGACGCGCGTCGACGCAGACGAGAACCCTTTCCCCCGCGGCCCACGGTCCGGGAATGGCGTGGGCCTGCATATGGATCAGCAACTGGTCGTCGACGCGCTGCGCGGTGCGGCGCAGCGCCAGCTCCCTGAGCGCCGTCAGATTGCCCGGCGAGAAATAGTTCTCGATCGCGCGCTGCGCGGTGTTGGGGAAATAGACCTTGCCTTCCTCGAGCCGCTTGATCAGGTCGTCGGGGGTGAGATCGATGATCTCGACATCGTCGGCTTGGTCTATGATGGAATCGGGGACCGTCTCGCGAACCCTGACCTTGGTGATCTGGGCGACGACGTCGTTCAGGCTTTCGACATGCTGGATGTTGAGCGTCGTGTAGACGTCGATACCGTGCGTCAGGATTTCCTGGACATCGAGATAGCGCTTGGGGTGCCGGCTGCCAGGCGCATTTGTGTGGGCGAGTTCGTCGATGAGAACCAGCGCCGGGCGCCGGGCGAGGATGGTGTCGATATCCATCTCGTCGAGGATGCGCCCCTTGTAGTCGACCTTGCGGCGGGGAATGACCTCATAACCCTCGACCAGGGCCAGTGTCTCCTTGCGCCCATGCGTCTCGACGACACCGATCACCACATCCACGCCGTCGGTCAGCCTGGCGCGGCCCGACATCAGCATCTCGTAGGTCTTGCCTACGCCGGGAGCGGCACCCAGGAATATCCGCAGCCGGCCGCGACCTTCCCGCTCGGCATGGTCAAGCAGTGCGTCGGGAGAAGGTCTGGCGTCGTTGCTTCTGTCGTCCAGCATCGGGACCGATCATGGATGGCGCGGGGGATACTGTCGATCCCCGGCCCACACCATTCACTGTTTCGCGGCGTCCAGCGCAAGGTTGAGACCGAGCACATTGACCACCGGTTCGCCCATGAAGCCGAGTTCCCTGCCCTCGACTTGGGCATCGACAAGCGCCTTGACCTTGGCTTCATCGATCCCCCTGGCCTTGGCCACCCTGGCGGCCTGGAAGTAGGCTGCTTCGGGACTGATATCGGGATCGAGGCCACTGCCGGACGTCGTCACCAGGTCCATCGGGACGGGCTGGTTCGGATTCTCCGCCTTCAGTCTTTCCGCGTCGCCCTTGATGCGGTCGATCAGCTTGGGATTGGTCGGGCCGAGATTGCTGCCGCTCGAGGCGGCGGCGTTGTAGCCGTCGCCAGCGGCCGAGGGGCGGCCATGGAAATACTTGTCGCTGGCAAAGCCCTGGCCGATCAGCTCGGAGCCGATGACCTTGCCATCCTTCTCGATCAGGCTGCCATTGGCCTGGCGCGGGAAGATCGCCTGGGCGATGCCGGTCATGCCCAAGGGATAGATCAGGCCGGTCAGGACCGTGAAGAAGACGATCATGATGATCGCGGGTCTTATCTGTTTGAACATGAGCGTAATTCCTTAAGCAAGGCCAAGCGCGGTGACGATCATGTCGATCGCCTTGATGCCTACGAAAGGCACGATGAGGCCGCCGAGGCCGTAGACGAGAAGATTGCGGCTGAGCAGCGCGCCGGCGCCAATGGCGCGGTATTTGACGCCCTTCAGCGACAGCGGGATCAGCGCGATGATGATCAGTGCGTTGAAGATGATGGCCGACAGGATGGCGCTTTGCGGCGTCGCCAGATGCATGACGTTGAGTGCCTGCAGCGGGCCGGTCGTCTGTCCCGGTGCGACGTAGAAGACGGCGAACATCGCCGGAATGATAGCGAAATACTTGGCCACGTCGTTGGCGATCGAGAAGGTGGTCAGCGAACCCCGCGTCATCAAGAGCGCCTTGCCGATCTCGACGATCTCGATGAGCTTGGTCGGATCGCTGTCGAGATCGATCATGTTGCCGGCCTCGCGGGCGGCAACCGTGCCGGTGTTCATGGCGACGCCGACATCGGCTTGTGCAAGGGCGGGTGCATCGTTGGTGCCGTCGCCGCACATGGCCACCAGCTTGCCCTTGGCCTGTTCGTCGCGGATCAGCTTCAGCTTGTCCTCCGGTGTGGCCTGCGCGAGGAAGTCGTCGACGCCGGCTTCCGCGGCGATCGCCGCCGCCGTCATCGGGTTGTCACCGGTGATCATCACCGTGCGGATGCCCATGCGGCGCAGTTCGGTGAAACGCTCGCTGATGCCGCCCTTGACGATGTCCTTGAGGTGGACGACGCCGAGCAGGCGCCCGTCGCGTTCGACCGCCAGCGGCGTGCCGCCGGACTTGGCGATCTCGTCGGCGATGGACTGGAGATCGCGGATGGATTCGCTGCTTGGGCGCGTGCCATGGGCGGCAGCTGCCGACTGGTTGACATGGGCAAGCACGGAATCGACGGCGCCCTTGCGCACCGACGAACCATCGATGTCGACGCCGCTCATACGGGTCTGCGCTGTGAAGGGCACGAAAGTGGCGTGCAGCGTTGCCATGTCGCGGGCGCGGATGGCGTATTTCTCCTTGGCCAGCACGACGATGGAGCGGCCTTCCGGCGTCTCGTCGGCGAGCGAGGCTAGCTGAGCCGCGTCGGCCAGTTCCTGTTCGGTGACGCCCTTGACCGGGCGAAACTGCGTCGCCTGGCGGTTGCCGAGTGTGATCGTGCCGGTCTTGTCGAGCAGCAGCGTGTCGACGTCGCCTGCGGCTTCCACGGCGCGGCCCGACATGGCCAGCACGTTGAATCGCACCAGACGGTCCATACCGGCGATGCCGATGGCCGAAAGCAGCGCGCCGATCGTGGTCGGGATCAAGGTGACGAACAGCGCCACCAGAACGGTCACCGAGATATAGCCGCCCGAGTAGGAGGCAAAACTCGGGATCGTCGCGGTGGCCAGCACGAAGATCAGCGTCATGCCGACGAGCAGGATGTTGAGCGCGATCTCGTTCGGCGTCTTCTGGCGCTCGGCACCTTCGACCAGCGAGATCATGCGGTCGAGGAAGGTATGGCCGGAGGCGGCGGTGATGCGGACGCGGACCCAGTCTGACAGCACCTGGGTGCCACCGGTGACCGCCGAACGGTCGCCACCGGATTCGCGGATGACCGGCGCCGATTCGCCTGTTATCGCCGCCTCATTGACCGACGCGACGCCCTCGACCACTTCGCCGTCCGACGGGATGATGTCGCCGGCCTCGACCAGGACGGCATCGCCGACCTTGAGGCTGGTGCCGGGCACGAGTTTGTATTTGGTGCGGTCCTCACCGGTCAAGAGCTTGGCCTGGGTCTCGGTGCGTGCCTTGCGCAGCGAATCCGCCTGCGCCTTTCCGCGGCCTTCTGCGACCGCTTCGGCGAAGTTGGCGAACAGCACGGTGAACCAAAGCCAGATGATGATCTGCAGCGTAAAGCCGAGATTGCCGCCTCCGGTGACCAGGTCCTTCACGAACAGCACCGTGGTGAGCGCCGAGACGACGGCAACGACGAACATCACCGGGTTCCTGGCCAGCGTGCGCGGATCGAGCTTGCGGAAGGCGCCGCCAATGGCGGGAACCAGGATGCGTGCATCCATGATGCTTGCTGATTTCGAGTTGCTCATTTTGAAGCTCCGGCTTCGGTGTTGTTGGACGGCACCCGATGATTGGATGCCGAAAGGAAATGCGGCGGCCCGTAGGCCAGCAGCCAGAGGACGAGCATGACTGCCGCAAGGCCGAGAAACGTCGACAGGGTCGGGAAAGGAGGAGGTCTCTCCTCCTTTCGGTGATCGTCCCTGTGGCCGACCTTGCGGCGCATGGCATTGAACCAGGACATGACGGTCTCAGAAGGTCTGCCCGTGAACCATCGCCAGGTGCTCGATGATCGGCCCGACGGCGAGCGCCGG
This sequence comes from Mesorhizobium sp. M7A.F.Ca.MR.148.00.0.0, assembly GCF_003997735.1. Taxonomy (NCBI): domain Bacteria; kingdom Pseudomonadati; phylum Pseudomonadota; class Alphaproteobacteria; order Hyphomicrobiales; family Phyllobacteriaceae; genus Mesorhizobium; species Mesorhizobium sp. M7A.F.Ca.MR.148.00.0.0. The sequence continues at coordinate 80,112 of NZ_RZTB01000002.1, forward strand.
GAAGAAGGTGAGGCCACCGACGATCAGGATGACGCCGACCAGCAGCCCGACGAACAGAGGGCCATCGGTCGGGAAGGTGCCGGCGGAAGCCGGAACCGTTTTCTTCGCCACCAGCGAGCCGGCAATGGCCAGCGCCGGGATGATGACCAGGAAGCGGCCCATCAGCATGCCGATGCCGATCGTGATGTTGTACCAGGGCGTGTTGCCGCTGAGGCCGCCAAAGGCCGAACCGTTGTTGGCCGCCGCCGAAGTGTAGGCATACAGAACCTCGGAGAAGCCGTGCGGGCCGGCATTGCCCATCGACGCCACGCCGGTCGGCAGCACGACGGCGATGGCCGTGAAGATCAGCATCGCCAGCGGCAGGCACAGTATGGCCAGCATAGCCATCTTGACCTCCTTGGCCTCGATCTTCTTGCCCAGATATTCGGGCGTGCGGCCGACCATCAGGCCGGCGACGAAGACGGCGATGACGATGTACATCAGGATGCCGTAGAGACCGGCGCCGACACCGCCGACGATGACTTCGCCAAGCTGCATGTTGATGATCGGGATCATGCCGCCGAGCGCGGTGAACGAGCCGTGCATGGCGTTGACGGCGCCGCAGGAAGCGGCCGTGGTGATGACGGCAAACAGCGCCGACAGGGCGATGCCGAAGCGGCTCTCCTTGCCCTCCATGTTGCCGCCGTCGATGCCCAGCGAATGCACCAGCGGGTTGCCGGCGGCTTCCGCCCAGTAGCAGATGGCGACACCGGCGATGAACATGACGCCCATGGCCGAGAGGATCGCCCAGCCCTGGCGCTGGTTGCCGATCATGCGGCCGAAGACATTGGTCAAGGCGGCGCCGATGGCGAAGATCGACACCATCTGGATCAGGTTGGAGATCGCGTCGGGGTTCTCGAACGGGTGCGCGGCATTGGCGTTGAAGAAACCGCCGCCATTGGTGCCGAGCATCTTGATGGCCACCTGCGAAGCGACCGGGCCGACGGCGATGGTCTGCTGCGCGCCTTCCAGCGTCGTGGCGTTGACGTAGGCGCCGAGCGTCTGCGGCATGCCGAGCCAGACATAGACCAGCGTCAGCACGATGCAGAACGGCAGCAGCAGATAGAGTGTGGAGCGGGTCATATCGACCCAGAAATTGCCGATCGACTTGCCGGACGCCCGGGCAAAGCCGCGGATCAGCGCAATGGCGATGGCAATGCCGGTGGCCGCCGAAACGAAGTTCTGCACCGTCAGCCCGGCCATCTGCACGAGATAGGACATCGTGCTCTCGCCACCATAGTTCTGCCAGTTGGTGTTGGTCATGAAGCTGGCGGCGGTGTTGAAGGCCAACCCTGGTTCAACCGCTGTCATGCCGGCAGGGTTGTAAGGCAGGCTGCCCTGCAGACGCTGCAGGGCATAAAGCACCAGGAAGCCGGCGAGATTGAAGAGCAGCAGGGCGACCGCGTAGGTGGTCCAGTGCTGTTCCTCGCGTTCGCTGGTTCCGCAAATACGATAAAGCCCACGCTCAAGCGGGCGAAGGACCGGCGAAAGCAGCGTGCGGTCGCCGTTGAAGACGCGGTGCATGTAGCCGCCGAGCGGCTTCACCAGCAAAACGACGATCCCGCAATAGACCAGGATCTGTATCCAACCGTTCAGTGTCATGGGTGTGGCTTTCCGTGCCTTCAGAAGCGTTCTGGACGAACGAGGGCGTATGTCAGGTAGGCGAGCAGGAACAGCGTAACGCCGCCACCGAGAATATAGTCGACGATCATTTTTTCAGCCTCGCTCTAGAGCGCGTCGCAAGATTTTATGTAGGCGAAACAAAGGGCAAAGAACAAAATTCCGATTCCGATAACGGCCATATCCATTGTGTTTATTCCTTTTGTTCTTTTGTACTTTGCGGATTTGACAGGAGAGTTCGCAATATCTCGAAAGTGTCCCGTCGCATCTTTGGCGACGGAACCGGTTGTATTTTCTGAAAGGAATATGGACCCGATCGCCATAAAGGTTCGAGACGGGGCGCAGTGGAAAGAAATAGGAATTTCATAAAGATTTTTGCGCGGGCTCTTCCCGACACTCCACGCAGGATTGTCGCCCAAGACACACGGCTACAGGATTGCGATTTCCTTGCGAGCTGCCGGAAACGCGAAAGCCCGGCTGAGGGCCAGCCGGGCTTTCTATGGTGGTGTGGCTTTAGCCGCCACGGAGAACATCAATCTTCAGGCGGCGTAGCCGCCATAGCCACGCGCAACGGCGTGCACGCCCGCCACCGGCTCGAGGTCCGGCCACAGGATGCCGGCGGCTTGCGCGAATTCGAGCAACGCCCGGCGCGCCTGCTCGACGCTCACATAACCTGGAACGGCCAGATCACATGTCTCCACCGCGTTTCGGTAAAGCGGGCCGCGGCGGGAGGTCGTCCAATTGGTGAGGAAATCGTGCATTTCGGCCAGCGAGGCAATCTCGCGCTTGAAGCCGAGGCCGACCGACAGTGCGACCGGTGAATGAAACAGCTTGTCGTGCATGAAGCGGGCTCCTGGTTTTTCGCGCGCTTGGAGAGATATCCGGGCGGGTCCGCGAACGGGACGCCGTGAAACGCGCAATGAGGCCGGAGGTTCCAGCTTGGGACTTGGCGATTTTTTTGATTGTGCCTGGTCGGCGAAGTTATCAATTCGCAGCGCAACGATCGCGTGCCGGACGCTCAACGGCTCCGCAGCCCCCTTGGCGACGGCAGGCTCTCCAAAATCCCGAAGGAGCCATCGAGATCGCTTGCCGCCTTGAGGCTCACGCCTTCTTCACGAACTCGGTCTTGAGCACCAGGCCTTTCACTTGCTTGGTGTTGCATTCGATCTCGCCGGGATTGCCGTTCAGGCGGATGGCCTTCACCAACGTGCCGCGCTTGATCGTCTCCGAAGTGCCTTTGACTTTGAGGTCTTTGATCAGCGTTACGGAATCACCGTCATTCAATTGAGCGCCATTGCTGTCGCGCACGATTACATCGTTCGGCATGCCATCTCCTGTGATTTGGATCCCACTACCAGATCAGGTGAGAATCCCAAAACCGATGACGACCGGCAACCGTCAATATTTCAGGCGGCCATCTGGTGGCCGACTTGGAACATGTGCGACGAGAAGCGCGCAGCGCATAAATCTCTGAGCCTTCGACGCCCATGGTGGACGAAATGCTTGCGCGGAAAGGTCGGGCATCGTCTGCAGGTACCGCTGCCAGATCTGATCCATGACCGTGGTCGGCGTGGCGCATCGAAGCCGGCGCCGCCGACAACCTCCTCGATCTCCGCCACCATGCGTGAATCCACCGCCTGCCGCATCTCGGCTTCCGGTCTGCGCCATCTGGCGGATTGGTATTTCGATAGCTACGCCCCCTTTTCGTCCGGATGGCCAAGCTCGCAGAACCACCCGCCCAGATACTTCACCGATGGCGCCTTGGGATCCGGAATCTGCGTCTTCGCCTCGACCGCTGCGCGGAACGGCTCGGCACTATCCCGCGGAGAAAACCCCAGATGGTTGGCGCCGCTGTTGTCGACCGTTTTCACCTTGTTGTCGGAAAGGCCGAAGGAGATCGTATGGCCGACGCGCGGCGCGGTGAGAGCTGCCTCGACCAGACGCACACAATCGGCGAAGGAGAGGTATGACCACAGCATGCGACGGTCCGCCGGTTCGGGGAAGGACGAAAAGATGCGCAGGCACGCCGTCTCGATGCCGAACTTGTCCCAGTAAAGCCGGCTCAGGCTCTCGACGAAGTTCTTCGACACGCCATAGAGGCTGTCGGGACGCACCGGCGCGTCGACGCCGATATGCGCCTCGACCTCGTGATAGCCGACGGCATGCACGGAGGAGGCATAGATGACTCGTTTCACCCCGTGTTTCCGGGCGCCCTCGTAGATGTGATAGGAGCCGCGGATGCTGGAATCCAGGATGGTTTGCCATTCGCATTCGAGTGGTGCGCCGCCGAAATGCACGATCGCGTCGCAATCCTTGGTGGCGGCAATCGTCGCCTCCATATCGGCGAGGTCGAAGACCGCTTCTTCCTCGTGTGGAGCAAGATCGCCGAACGGTTCGCGGCCGGCCAGGCGGATCGTTTTTGCCAGCGGCACCAGCCCCTTTCGCAGTTCCGAACCGAGGCGGCCGGCCGCGCCGGTGATCAGGATGCGTTCGTAATGCGGCATGATTTACTCCACTTGCGCGACGGCGGCGTTGATGCGCGCGATCGCTTCGGTCAGCACCTCTTCGCCGGTCGCGGTCGAGATGCGGAAATAGGGGGAAAGTCCATAGGCGGCGCCCGGCACCGAGGCCACGCGCCCTTCGTTCAGGAGATAATTCGCCACTGCCGTGTCGTCCTCGAGCACGACGCCTTTTGGGGTCCTGCGGCCGATCAGGCTGGCGCATCCGATATAGGCATAGAAGGCGCCTTCCGGTGGCGAAAGCGTAAGACCGTTGATCCGCCTGATGCCGTCGACGACAAGGTCGCGGCGCGCCTCGAACGCCTGCCGAAAGCGTGCCACCTCGTCCTGGGGGCCGTTGAGCGCGGCCACCGTCGCCGCTTGCGCGATCGAGCAGACGGACGTGCAGGACTGGCTCTGGATGATCGCCATCGCCCTGGTGAGCGGCGCCGGCCCGGCGGCATAGCCGACACGCCACCCGGTCATCGCATAGGATTTGGAGACGCCGTTGACGATCAGGGTGCGGTCCCTGAGTTCCGGGCAAGCCTTGCCGAAGGAGACGAAGTCGCGTCCGTCGAACAGGATGTGCTCGTAAATCTCGTCGGAAAGCACCAGCACCTGCGGATGCCTTGCCAAAACCGCTCCGAGTGCCCGCAGGTCCGATTGCGAATATATGGCGCCGGAGGGGTTGCCGGGCATGTTGAGGAACAGCCATTTCGTCCTTGGCGTGATGGCTTTTTCCAGCAGCTCCGGCGTCAGCCGGAAGCCGGAAGTTTCCGGTTCGATAACGACAGGCGTGCCGCCGAGCAGCTTCACCATCTCGGGATAGGAGACGAAGTAGGGCGCCGGCAGGATCGCTTCGTCACCAGACTCCAGCGTCGCCATCAGCGCGTTGAAGATGATCTGCTTGGCGCCATTGGCCACGACGACGTCGTCCGCCGTGTAGTCCAGTCCGTTTTCGCGGCGGAACTTGCCGGCCACGGCTTCGCGCACCTCGGCCGTGCCGGCGGCACCCGTGTATAGCGTCTGGCCGGCCTTCGCGGCGACATGCGCCGCTTCGATGATATGGCTCGGTGTCGGGAAATCCGGCTCGCCCAGGCCAAGATCGATCACGTCGACGCCCTTGGCGCGCAGGGCCTTGGCTGCCTGCGAAGCAGCCATGGACGCCGACGGCTTCACCGCAGACAGGCGCGAGGCAATGTAGCTCATTTGCCGTTCTCCGAAATGTATTCCTTGGAGCGGTCGTTCGCCCGCGCCTCGGTGCTGCGCTTGGACGGATCGCCATAGCCGCCGCCGCCCGGCAATTGGAGGATCAGCCGACGGCCGGCCGGAACATGCTGCCAGCCTTTGGGTCGCATCTGCGTGCCATCGTCCAGCCTGACCACGCCGGCCACTCCAGGTCCGCCGCCGTTGCGCCCGTGGGCGGGATGATTGACGCGGTCGAACATGGCCGAGAAGTCGAATTCATGGCCCTCGATCGCCTCGATTTCGATAACCTGCCCGAGCCCGCCGCGGAACTCGCCGTCGCCGCCGGAATCGGGCCGCAGCTCCTTGCGCCAGATGACGATCGGCCCGGTGTGCTCCGTTGCCTCGATCGGCATCGTATGGACGCCGGAGGGGAAGGCCGTCGCCGACAATCCGTCGAGACCGGGGCGCGCGCCCATGCCGCCGGAATTGAACATCAGCACCTCGGCGCGGCGGCCCGAACCGCCGGAGACCGGCCGAACCGAGATATGGATGTTCCACAGTGCGCCGGCGCCCTCGGCAAGAATCTTGCCGGGCATCGCCTTGGCGATCGCGCCGAGCACCAGATCGGGAACCATGTGGCCGAAGATGTGCCTGAGCGCCACCGGCGCCGGCCGCACGGCGTTCAGGATGTTGACCGGAGACGACACGGTGAAGAAGGCGAGCGACGCGGCATTGTTAGGAATATCGGGCGCCACCACGCATTTCAACGCGTAGCAGGCATAGGCCTTGCTGTAGATGATCGGGCAGTTGATGCCCCATCGGCTCATCGGGTCGGTACCGGTGAAATCGACCTCGACGCCGGCGTCCCGAACAGTGACCGTCGCCGCGAGTTTCACCGGCTCGTCGTAGCCGTCGGTCACCAGCGCGTTCGACCAGCTGCCTTTGGGCATCGCCTTGATGCGTTCGACCATGGCGTCGCGGGTGCGCGAGAAGATGAACTCGCCAAGCCCGTCCAGCGATGCCAGGCCGATCTCCTTCATCATGTCGACGAGGCGTCGGTGGCCGACTTCGTTGCAGGCGGCGAGCGAATAGAAATCGCCGACGACCTGGTTCGGCTCGCGGACGTTGGCGCGCAGGATCCTGACGAGATCGAGATTGACCTTGCCCTTCTCCGCGAACTTCATGATCGGGATCTGGATGCCTTCCTCGTAGACCGACTTGCCGTCAGCGCCGAAGCCGCGTCCACCGACATCGACCACATGCGCCGTGCAGGCGAAGAACGCAACCAATTCGCCGTTCAGGAACGACGGCGACACCATGGTGATGTCGTGCAGGTGGCCCGTGCCCAACCAGGGGTCATTGGTGACGTAGGTGTCGCCCTCGAACATGGCTTCGCGCGGGATTTCATTCATGAAATGCAGCACCGCCTCGGCCATGGTGTTGACATGGCCGGGCGTTCCCGTCACCGCCTGTGCCAGCATCTGGCCGCGGGGATCGAACACGCCCGCCGACAGGTCGCCTGACTCGCGCACCGATGTCGAGAAAGCCGTGCGCAGCAAGGTGAGGGCCTGCTCCTCGACCACCGAGATCAACCGGTTCCACATAACCTGCATGCGGATTTCACTGATGTCGCTCATGCCTGGCTGCCTTTGCGGATCAGAAGGATTGCGCCGTCGCTCTGGATGACGGCGTCGAAGCTCGTGGTGACGACGGTGGACGTCTCGCGTTCGACGATGATGACCGGGCCCGCCACCCGATCGCCGGTGCACAGCCCCTCCCGTTCGACGATGCCATAGGTCCGCGGCGCACCGCTGGCCGGATCGAACACCGCGCGGCTTGTTGCCGGCTGAGTGGTCCGCTTGCCGGTGATCAGCTCGTGCCTGGCGACAGCAGGCCGGACATCCGTCGCCTTCACGGACCAGGTGACGATCTCGATTTCCAGGCCGCCAAGTCCTTCGATGGCGCGGCCGAAGAAGCGTTGGTAATTCGCCTGGAACAAATCCTCAAGCGTGGTTGCGGCATCATTGCCGAACGGCTTGTCCGGCAGCGGCACGGGGATTTCCCAGCCCTGGCCGGCGTAGCGCATGAAGGCGGTGATTTCGCATGTGATCGTACCGTTGGCCCCTGCCCGCACGAAGCTTTCGGCTGACACTTTGAGGTCGTCGAGCAAAGCATTGGCCTCGGCCGGCTTGAACTGCGACAGCCGCGTCAGCCGGGATGCCAGGGCTTCGTAGCCGAACGGAGCCTTGAGGAAGCCGATCGCCGATCCGACGCCCGCGCCCTTGGGGACGATGCACTGGTCGATGCCGAGTTTCTCGCAAAGCCTTGCGGCGTGAAGCGGGGCCGCGCCACCGAAGGCGATCATCACGTTGTCGGAAATGTTTTTGCCGTTTTCGACAGCATGGACGCGGGCGGCATTGGCCATGTTCTCGTCCACCACCTCGCAGATGCCGAAGGCCGTCGCCATGGCATCGAGCGACAGGCGTTCGCCGACATCGCGCAGGATCGCCTGTTCGGATGCGGACGTGTCCAGCCTGATGGCGCCGCCAGCGAAATTGTCGGGATCGAGCTTGCCGAGCACCAGGTCGGCATCTGTGATGGCCGGGCGCCTGCCGCCGCGGCCGTAGCAGGCCGGGCCAGGTTCCGATCCGGCACTTTCGGGGCCGGTCTGGATGCGGCCCATGGCATCGACCCAGGCGATCGAGCCGCCGCCGGCGCCGATCTCGATCATCTCGATCACGGGAATGGAGATCGGCATGCCGGAACCTTTGCAGAAGCGATAGGTACGCGCCACTTCGAAGGTTCTGGCGGTGCGCGGCGCATAATCCTCGATCAGGCAGATCTTTGCAGTGGTGCCGCCCATGTCATAGGAGACGACCTTTTCCAGGCCGAATCGCCTGGCGATGTCGGCGGCGAAGATGGCGCCGCCGGCCGGGCCGGACTCAACGAGGCGCACGGGAAATTCCGAGGCCGTCTCCACCGAGATCAGACCGCCCCCCGAATGGATCATGAAGACCGGGCACTCGGCGCCCATCTCCTTCAAGCGAGTCTGGAAACGCGCGAGATAGTCCGCCATCTGCGGCCGCACATAGGCGTTGGCGCAGACCGTGTTGAAGCGTTCGAACTCGCGCATCTGCGGCGAGACTTCGGCGCTGATCGAAATCGGGATGGTAAGCTTGCGGGACAGGATAGCGCGCGCCCGGCGCTCATGATCAGGGTTGGTGTAGGCGTGGATGAAGCCGATCGCCACGGAGCCGAAACCGCCGGCCGCGATCCGGTCGGCAATGCCTTCCAGGGCGGCTTCGTCGAGCGGTTGAAGCTCCTGGCCTTCCGCGCCGATCCGGCCCTTTACCGTGAAACGGTGCTCGCGCGGGATTAGCGGCGCCGGCAGCTGCAGGTCGAGGTCATACTGCTCGAAGCGGTTTTCCGTGCGCATCTCGATGACATCGCGGAACCCTTCGGTGGTGACCAGCGCGGTCTTGGCGCCACGGCGTTCGATGAGCGCATTCGTCGCCAGCGTCGTGCCGTGGATGATGATGCCGATCTCGGCAAGCGCGATACCGGCATCCCGCGTGACGACGGCAATGCCGTCCAGGATCGCCTGCTCGGGCGCCGCATAATTGGTCAACACCTTGGTGGAGAAGATCGTTCCCCTGAGGTCGAGCGCGACGTCGGTGAACGTGCCGCCGATGTCCGCGCCGAGACGGATGTCGTCTTTGGAGGTCATGCCTTGGCCTTCTGGGAAGCGAGCGCGGCGTCACGCATCTGGGAAAGGGTCTGTCGGGGCGTCAGCGCTTCGGGAGATATGGCGATGTCGAGGACCGCTCCCGTCACGGATCCGAGCGCCCGATCGAACGCCGCCGCGAAATCGCGCGTCGCCTCGACCCGCTCGGCATGGAAGCCATAGGCCTTTGCCAGTGTCACGAAATCAGGGTTTTCGAGCGACGTGCCCGAAACGCGCGCCGGATAGTGGCGCTCCTGATGGGCGCGGATCGTGCCGTAGATGCCGTTGTTGAGGATCAGCACGATCGGCTGCGCGCGAGCCTGCATGGCGGTTCCGAGTTCCTGGCAATTCATCTGGAAGTCGCCGTCGCCGGCAAAGCAGACGACCGTGCGTTCTGGAAACGCAACCTTGGCGGCAATTGCCGCCGGCAGGCCGTAGCCCATGGCGCCAGACTGCGGGGCGAGCAGCCGTGCGTACGGCCCGAACTTGAAGAACTTGTTCGGCCAGACGGTGAAATTGCCGGCGCCGTTGGTGAGAATGACGTCGGCAGGCAGGTTTGCGCGCAGCCAGGCGCTGACCTCCACCATGTCCACCGGGCCGGGCTGGACGGGCGCGCCGAATGTCCCTTCATAGGCTTTGCGGGCCGCGGCGCGCCAGTCCGCCCAGCCGCCTTTGACGGGCGTCAACGCCCGGGCAAAAGCGTTCGGCCCGGCATGGATACCGATGGCCGGCACATAGATCTTGCCGATCTCGCGATCGGAGCCATGGACATGGATCAGTTTCTGGCGCGGCACCGGCACGGACAGCAGCGTATAGCCGTCCGTGGTCATCTCGCCAAAACGCACATTGACGGCCAGGATCACGTCGGCCTCGCGGAGCAGGGCTTTGACATGCGCCACCATGCCGACGCCGGCCTCGCCGACAAAGACCGGCGAATGGTTGTCGAACTGGTCCTGATAGCGAAAGGCCGCCACGACAGGGATGTCGGAAGCCTCTGCGAAAGCCTGTAGCGCCGCGCGTCCGTCCACGGTCCAGTTGGCGCCGCCCATGAGCAGGACCGGCCTCTCGGCCTTGGCCAGCAGCCTGAAGGCCGAAGCGATCGCTTCCGGCGCCGGCGCCGGCTCGAAAATGGCCGCCGGTGCGCTGAGCGGAGCCGCTTCGGTCATGGTGGTCAGCATGTCCTCGGGCAGCGCGACCACGACGGGACCAGGTCGTCCGGTCAATGCGGTCGTCCATGCCCGCGCCACAATCTCGGGCAGGCGCATGACATCGTCGATCTCGACCACCCATTTGGCGACCGTGCCGAACACCGACCGGTAGTCGATTTCCTGAAACGCTTCGCGGCCCTTCATGTCGGTGCCGACCTGGCCGACGAACAGGATCATCGGCGAACTGTCCTGCATGGCCGTGTGAACGCCGATGCTGGCGTTGGTGGCGCCTGGGCCGCGCGTCACGAAACAGATGCCTGGCGAGCCGGTCAACTTGCCGTAGGCCGAGGCCATGAACGCCGCGCCGCCTTCATTGCGGCAAAGCGTGTAGTCCAGCTTTCCCTGCGTGTCGTGCAGCGCGTCCAGGACGGCCAGATAACTTTCTCCGGGCACGCCGAAGCTCCTGGTCGCGCCAAGCCCGATCAGGCACTCGACGAGAAGGCGGCCGCCATTGCGGATCATGCTTCAACATCCTCACTTTGGCGGCAGGTCGATCGAGCCTGGCTTCGGTTCATAGGTGCACGCAGGCGGTTCGGGGCGAAATCAAGAAATGCCGTCTATTCGAAAGTTTTTCTTTGCCGAGCAGCGCGCACCAGCACGCCCGGATTCATCGTGTCCCGTGGATCGAATGCATCCTTGAGCCGCGCCATGAGTTCGCGTTCCAATGGACTGCGGTTTCGGTCGGCCATGGCGATCTTTGCGCGGCCAAGTCCATGCTCGGCCGCGAAACTGCCGCCCATTTCCGTGGCGAGCGACGATAGCGCCTCGGCGAACCGCTCGGCCTTGCCGTCAAAATCGGCGCGGCCTTCCGGCGGCGACAGATTGTAGTGGATGTTGCCGTCGCCGAGATGCCCGAACGGGTTTATCCGCACGCCGGGAAGAATGTCGTCGCAGATCTCTGCGCCGGCCTCTACGAAACGGGCGATAGCGCCCGGAGGCACCGAGATGTCGTGCTTCAGCTGCTCTCCTTCCAGCCTCTGTCCTTCCGGCTGCTCTTCTCGCAGCCGCCAGAATTGTGCGCGATGCGCGCCCGTCGCCGCCAATGCTCCGTCCAGCACCAGGCCTTGCTCTATGCCCCACTCCAGCGCCGAAGCCAGTATCTCGTCGAGCGGAACGCGGGGGGCGCCCGATGCCAGTTCGATCAGCACATAGACCTCGCCGCGTGCCTCCAACTGGTAGGCGAGGTCGGGCAGGTGTTTGAGGGCCAGTCCCAGCCCGATGTCGGAGAAGAACTCGAGCCCGGTCAGGAATTCCCCCACCTCGCCCCGCAGAAAGGTGCCAAACGAAACCGCCGCGGCGAAATCGGACACGACGACAAGCGCGCTCGCCTGCCGCCGCGGCATCGGGTAGAGCCGCAGGATCGCGCGCGTCACGATGCCAAGCGTTCCTTCCGCGCCGCAATAGAGCTTGCGCAACTGGTAGCCGGCATTGTCTTTCTGCACCGCGCGCAGCCCGTTCCATATCGCCCCGTCAGGGGTCACGACCTCCAGGCCAAGCACGAGGTCTTGCATCATGCCATACCGGAATGCCTGGCTGCCGCCGGCATTGGTGCCGACCAGGCCGCCGATCCTGGCGCTGCCTTCCGCGCCGAGATGCATCGGAAACATCAGGCCGTGCGGTTCCAGCGCCTCGTGCAGCGCGGCAAGCACGGCTCCCCCCTCGACGAGGATCGAGCCGCTGTCCAAGTCCGGTTTGCCGATCGCCGTCATGCGCGAAAGCGAAACGATCACCGCATCCGGCCGATCGGCGACGGCGCCGCCGCAAAGCCCGGTGTTGCCGCCTTGCGGCACGACCGCCAGACCGGCCGCGTGGCATGTCTTTACGACACTGGCCACTTCGGAGGTGTCCGCAGGCCTGGCCACGCCTAGAGCCGCGACGCCGTAGCGATCGAGCCAATCGCGCTGATAGGGCCTGGCATCGCTGCCCGAAAGCCAGCCTTTCGGTCCGAGCATCTCGCGCAAGGCGGTGACGGGATCAGTCACGGACATGGCTGCGGCCTGACGCGGGATCGTTGCATCGATCAGTGACCAAGCACCTGCGACAGGAACTGCCGCGTGCGCTCGTTGCGAGAGGAGGTGAAGAATTCATCGGGAGGCGCCTGTTCGACGATCTCGCCTCCATCCATGAAAATTACCCGGTCGGCAACCCGGCGCGCAAAACCCATCTCATGCGTGACGCAGATCATTGTCATGCCTTCGGAGGCGAGCGTGACTATGACGTCGAGCACTTCCGCGATCATTTCCGGGTCGAGCGCAGAGGTCGGCTCATCGAACAGCATGATCTCGGGCTGCATGCAAAGGGCACGCGCTATCGCGACCCGCTGTTGCTGGCCGCCGGACAACTGACCGGGATACTTCATTGCCTGTTCGGGAATGCGTACCTTCTCCAGATAGCGCCGGGCGGTCGCCTCGGCATCCGCGCGCGGCACCTTGCGTACGATCATGGGCGCGAGCATGCAGTTCTCCAGCACCGTCATGTGTGGAAACAGGTTGAAGTGCTGGAACACCATGCCGACTTCCCGCCTGATCCCGTCGATGTTGCCGACATCGTCGTTGAGCTCGGTGCCGAGCACGGTGATCCGGCCGCCATTGTGCTGCTCCAGACGGTTGATGCAGCGGATCATGGTGGACTTGCCGGAGCCGGACGGGCCGCAGACGACGATCCTCTCGCCGCGATCCACGGACAAGCTCACCTTTCGCAGCGCCTGGAATGTCCCGTAATATTTGTCGAGATTTTCGATCAGCACCGCGGGGCCGCTGGATCGGGGCGAGTTTCCTGAAATCACGTAAACGCCCCCTATCGTTCGCCGACCGACATACGGCGCTCGAGAAAAGCGCCATAGCGGGACAGGCTGAACACGAAGATGAAGTAGATGAAGGCGATGAAGGCATAGACCTCGACATAGGCGAAGCGCCACTCGCCGGTGCCGTAGGCGGCATTGCCGGAGGCCAGGATCTCGAAGAAGCCGACGATGATCACCAGCGAAGTTTCCTTGAACGAGATCACGAACTGGTTGATCGTCGCCGGCAGCGCATTGCGCATGGCCTGCGGTAGAAGAATGCGGCCGACGCGCTGCCAATAGCGCATGCCAAGCGCCATGGCTGCCTCTTCTTGCCCACTGGGAACGCCCTGCATCCCACCCCTGACGATCTCCGCCTGATAGGCGGAAAAAAACAGGGCCGAGCCCAGGATCACCCGGTACAGCTTGTCGCCCACCAGCCATTGCGGCAGTGCGAACGGCAGCACGATGGCGAAGGTGAACAGGATCGAGATCAGAGGCAATGAACGCACCCCGTCGATGATGAGGCCGGTGGTACGGGAAATCCATGGCAGGCCGGAGCGGCGCAGCAGCGCCAGGCAGATCGCCAGCGGGAAGCCGATCAGGCAGGTGGTCACGAAGATGAACAGGGTCAGCGCCAGTCCGCCCCAGGCCTCCTCGCCGACATAGGGCAGACCAAGCACGCCGCCCTTCATCAGCACGTAGAAAAGCGCCGTTCCGGCTCCCCATACGAGTGCGATGCGGCGACCCGTCCAGAAGGCTGGAACGCAACTTAGCACCGTCATGACCACGACGATCAGGCAAGCCAGGGCCGACCGCCACTGCTCGTCATAGGGATAGAGGCCGAACAGGATGATGCGCCATCGCGCGGCAATGACCGACCAGCAGGCTCCCGCCGCCGCCTGGCAGGCTTCGGGTCCGCCGCTCGTCGTGAAGACAGCCGAGAAAACCGCCCAATTCAGGAGCTTCCAGGCCAGGAAGACCATGACCGCCAGGGAAGCCAGCGACAGCAATGCCTGCAGGGGCGTCGCAAAGAAGCGCCGCCTCAGATCCTCGATCTTGCCAATGGCAGGAGGGGCGACAACGACCATTTCCATCCCTCACCCCCTCAACTGGTTGCCCTTGAGGGCGATTGCTTTGTTGATGCGGTTGAAGATGGCGGCGAGGCTGAGGTTGATGACGAGGAAGCCAGCCATCAGGATGCCGATCGCTTCGATTGTCTGGCCGGAATGGTTGATCGTCAGCGCCACGATCATGAAGAAATCGGTGAAGCCCACCGCGATGCCCATTGTGGTCGCCTTCATCAGCCAGACATACTGGTTGGCGAGGATTGGCAGCATGGCGCGTAGTGCCAGCGGCAGCCGCACCAGCATGAAGACCCGCCACGGGCCGAGGCCCAGGGAAAGAGCCGCCTCGACCTGGCCCTTGCCGACAGCCTTGAACCCGCCGCGCACGATCTCGGCGATGTAGGAGCCGCCATAGATGGCGATCGCGATGGCCAGTGTCGCAAACTCCGGCGGAATGCGCAGGCCGCCTCGCAGATTGAGACCTTGCAGCGCCGGAAAATCGAGCAGCGGCGAGTCGGCCAGGCGGCCGGCCACCAGAACGATGGCCGCGCAGGCA
>NZ_RZTB01000002.1:94800-127586 GCF_003997735.1 Mesorhizobium sp. M7A.F.Ca.MR.148.00.0.0
GCTGAGGCGCGATGTCCTGCCCAGCCAGATCGGCAGCGCGATGGCGGCAATCACAGCCAATGTCGCCGCAGCGAGCGCGGCGCTGCTGACATTGGGGAACGGGATGTAAAGCCCCCGGCTGGTGAGGAGAAAGCCCCATCCCTCATGCGCGGCGCGCGGCGTCGGCAGATGGGTGATGACGGCATACCAGAAAAAAACCTGGAGGATCAGCGGGATGTTTCGGAAGATGTCCACATAGGTGCGGCCGAGCAGCCGGGCCAATTCGTTCGAGGATGTCCGCGCCAGGCCGACGATCGTTCCGACGATCGTCGCCAGCGTCAGGCCGATGGTTCCCAGAAACAGCGTATTGATGATCCCGATGAGGAAGTACCACCAATAAGGGTCGTTGGCCGTGGCGGGCAGCAGCGAGAAGTTCAGGTCCCAGCCCGTCGACTTGAACAGGAAGTCGAATCCGGAGGTGATCCCCTGCGCCGCCAGGTTCTGTCTGGCGATCACAATGCCGGCAAGCACCATCGCGGCGATCGAGCCGACATACAGGATCTGCAACAGTGCGTTGCGGACTTTTTGATTTCTCAGCAGGCTGACCATTCAGAAATCCTTCCCGAATTGCCGCGCGGTCCCGCCCGGCGGGAGCCGGGCGGGACCTGGAGCGGGATGCGTTCAGAACGGATCAATCAACAACCAGCGGGAACAGGACACCGCCATTGTTCCACAAATTGGTCAGTTCGCGATCCATCTTGTAGGGCGAGTCCTTGCCGAGATCGCGATCGAAGATTTCGCCGTAGTTGCCGACGTTCTTGATCACCTTGTAGGCCCAGTCGTCGGAGAGCCCGAGACCCTTGCCCATGCCTGGCGTGACGCCGAGGAATTTGGCGACCTGCGGTGAAGTCGGCTTGGCCTTTATCTCGTCGACGTTCTTCGAGGTGATGCCTTCCTGCTCGGCAAAGATCAGCGTGCTCAGCGTCCAGTTGGCGATGTCGACCCAGTTGTCGTCGCCTTGCCGCATGATCATGACTTCAGGCTCGACGGCGAGCACGTCGGGCAGGATGACATGGTCGTCGACCTTGCTCTTGGCGATGCGCGCAATGGCCAGTGTCGGACCCCACTGCGCATAAAGATCGCAGCGTCCCGAGAAATAGGCCTGCTCGAGCTCCTCGGTCTTCTCGATGAGCACCGGTTCGAGCTTGATGCCTAGCTTGGCAGTATAGGCAGCGACCTGCTGTTCCTGCGAGGTGCCGGCGGGAATGCAGATCGTGCCGCCGGCGGCATCCTTGAGCGACTTGAGGTTCAGCTCCTTGTGCGCCATCACCTTGGTGGTCCCGAGATAGTAGGACATGGAGAACTGCAGCCCAAGTTCGGTGTCGCGGCTGAGCGTGCCGCCCGAGGCCTTGACGATGATGTCGACATCGCCGGACTGCAGGGCCGGCCAGCGCTGGGCCCAGCTGATAGGAACGACTTTCAGCTTCGCAGGGTCGCCGAACACGGCCGCGGCCACCGCCTTGCAGAGGTCGATGTCCATGCCCTTCCAGTTGCCCTTGTCGTCCACCTCGGCGAAGCCGAGATAGGAGCCGTCATGGCCGGTGCAGTTCAGCATGCCGCGTGCCTTGACGGTTTCGAGCGTCTTGCCGCCGGCGGCTTCCGCCGGCGCCGCAAAATGCACGAGGCCAAGCGCCAGGGCCGAAGCCCCCCATTTCATCATTTTCATGTTCCGTCTCCACTGTTGAGGTTGTTTGGTTTCTTGTTGTTGGAGGCCCGAAAGGCGTCTTTCAGGCCTCGGTCTCGAAGCCGCTTCTAGTCGGAAAGCGGGGCCGGTTTCGGTAACGAGGAAATCGTGAGGTCGCCGCGCCAATCCTGCTGAGCCAGCCATCGGTGAAGTGCCGCGACCGCCTTCACGCGCAGATGTCCGCGCGGGACGACAAGATAGAAGCCCGGGACTTCCTCCGGCTTCATATCGGCAATGGCGTCGCGGCCGATCGGCGCGACCAGCGTGCCCGCCCGGAAATCTTCCTCGGCATCGATGACGGAAACCAAGCCCACACCTATGCCTTGCAAGGTCGCCCGGCGCATGGTCGCGGCGTCGTCGAAGCTGATGCTGCGGTCGCCATCCGTCAGTTCCACGCCAAGGTGGCGCAATATGTCCGGCCACAGACGCTTCGACTTGACGGTGTCGAGCAACGTGAACTGTGTCAGATCATGCGCCGACTTGATCCTTTCGCCGATCGCCGGCGTGCAGCAGATGATCTTCGGATCCGGCACCAGCAACGTGGTTTCATAGTCGGACCAGTTGCCGTAGCCCCACTGGACCGTCATATCGATATCGTCGCGCCCGAAATCGGGCAGGTCGACCATGGTCGTCAGGCGCAGGTCCGCGCCCGGCAAGATTTCCCGGAACAACGAAAGCCGCGGCAGAAGATAGTGCGTGGCGAAGTATGGGCTCGCATTCAGGTTGATGCGGTCCCGATAGTTCGACTTGGTGACGCGGCGAACGCCTTCGGCAAACTCGTTGAAGCCGGCTTTGACATAGTGCGACAGAAGAATGGCCGACTCGGTCAGTTCGATCGACCGGCCCTTACGCTCGAACAGCGTTACCTGGAGCGTATCCTCCAGAAGCTTGATCTGCTGTCCGACGGCCTGCGGCGTGACCAGCAATTCATCCGCCGCCTGCCGAAAGCTCTTGTGCTGCGCGACCGCGTGGAACACGCGCAGAGCATTCAGCGAGGGGAGGCGCAGCTTGCCGGTCATCGAAAATTCCGTTCCTTTCCCTGCTTGTGTTCCGGTCGGTCATGCACTGCCTCGGTCATGCACTGCCAGAGTTCAGTCGCCCGCGGCGAAAGAGGCTTAGGCGTATATGTAACCACCTGAAACAATTACGTTTTCACCGGTCATGTAAGTGTTCTTGGGGCTGCCCGTCATCAGCACCCATTCGGCAATCTCCTTTGGCTCGGCACCGCGGCCGAGCGGGCTCGCCTTGGCCAGTTCCTCCAGGAAGCCGAGCGCTTTCGCCTTCTCCGTCGCCATGCCGGCCGGCGCCACCGAATTCACCAGAATGCCGTCCTTCGCCACGTGATGGGCAAAGGATCGGGTAAGGCTGACGACGGCGGCCTTGGTCGCCGCATAGTGAGCGTTCTGCGGATGCGCCTTGAAGGCGTCGACCGAGGTCAGGTTCACGATCCGCCCGCGGACGTGGCTCTTCGGCTCCTGCGATTGCATGTGGCGAACCGCCGCCACCATCATGTGGTAGGTGCCCTTGATGTTGATGCCGTTGGAGGCATCCCAGTCGGCGTCGGTGATTTCGAGGAGCGGGCGGCGAGGGTAGATCGCGGCACAATTGATCAGCGTGTCGACGCGCCCGAGTTTCGAAACGATCGCCTCGAATGAGGCGTGGCACTGCGGGCCTACCTGGATGTCGCAAAGGGCGGTCGCGGTAGGCAGTCCGCTGGCCTTCGCGGTCGCCAGCGCGGACTCGGCGGCTTCCTGGTTGATGTCGATGATGCCGATCTTTGCCGCTCCGGCCTCGACAGCCATCTCGGCTAAGAGGGCACCGAGGCCGGCACCACCGCCAACGATCAGAACGGAAAGATCTTTCATCCCAGTTTTCCTTACTTGGTACCGCTTGGCGAGGTTGGCCAAGTCGGCATGATGTCGAAACGGGTAACGTCGGCCCACGCGGGGAGCCCAAGCACAGCGACGACCATCCTGGCCACGTCATCCGGCTGCACCACTTTGCTGGCGTACATGGCTGCGCGCGCGTTGGCGTCGAGGATGTCCTGGTAGAGCTGCGTCTCGACACGGCCGGCAACGATCTCGGTGACGCGTACGCCCGATGGGGAGAGGTCGGCGCGCAGCGCTGCTGCAAAGCCTGATATCGCCGCCTTGGTCGCTGAATAGACGGCAATGTTGGAGTATGCCGCGTGGCCCGCTGTGGAGCCGGTGAACAATACATGCCCGGACTGCCGCTCGCGCATTTGCGGGACGACGAGGCGCGTGAGCAGGATTGCCGCGCTGAGGTTCACCTCGAGCGTGGTGTCGATGTCAGCGATCTTCATATCGGCGAAGTTGCCGAGCGGCGGCATGACCCCGGCATTGTTGATCAGCACGTCGATGGTGAGATCCGCCAGGGCCGCTTCCAGGGCCTCGCGATCGGTGACGTCGACGGCAATCGGCACGATGCCGGGCCGCTGTGCCTGCAGCTCCTTGAGCGCGGCCTGGCTGCGCCCGACCGCATAGACGTCGTAGCCGGCGTCGCTCAGCGCGATCGCTATGGCCCGCCCTATGCCGCTCGTCGCACCGGTGATGAAGGCTGTCGTCACGTGGGCTTTCCTGATTGTCCGTTTTCAGTTTGCGGCCCGGGCCGATGCCGCGAAACCAAGAAAACCAGCAAAAAGGAAAGATAAACTTTCGAAAATTTCGGATGCCCCCAAAATCCCTTGGGGTGTTCGGATAACCGCAGCGCCGAAAACCCAGGGAAACGCTGGCAAACTGGCGCCTTCAGCCCTTGGGAAACCCGCGCAGCCGGTGACGGAACAAAAAACACGGCTTTCGCAATGGATGTCTAATTTTCGGCCCAGGCGCGCCGATGCGATCGAATTCGCGAGGCCTCATCCGCCCGTCGAGACAGGCCTTTTCATGTCGGTGAAAAGTGAGGCCGCCGCCGCCTTCTGCTCGGCTTCGATTGCCTCCACGCCAGAGGCTCGGGCCAGGGCGCGCACCCGCCCGAGACTGTTGTGCAGGTGTTTGCGCATGGCCTGGCGGGCGGCGCGGCCATCCTGCCTTTCGATGGCGTCGACGATTGTCTTATGTTCGCTGTGTATGCGCGCGTAGTAGCTGTCCTTGAGTTCGGGCGTGACCAGATAGCCGAGCTGGAAGCGCGGCACGATCATCGGCCCGAGATAGCTTAGGAAACCGTGGATGAATTCATTTCGTGCCGCCTTGGCGATCGCCAGGTGGAAATCATAGTCGTAGTGGATCTGGACGACGGCGGGATCGGCCTGCTGGGCGTCGACCTGTTCCATCAAGGTGCGGATCGCGCTGGCTTCCGCATCGGTGCGCCGTTCCGCGCACAATCCCGCCGACTCCACCTCGACGCTCAACCTCAGCTCGAGCAGCGCAATGGTTTCCGGCAAGGTCCTGAGCGCTTCGTCCGGTATCGAGAAGTTGCGCGGCGCCGGCGTCTCGCTGACGAACATGCCGCGCCCCTGCTGCGGCACCACCAGGCCTTCGGAACGCAGTCGCGCCACAGCTTCCCGCACCACGGTGCGGCTGACATCGTACTCGGCGCAAAGCTCCGCCTCAGTCGGCAATTGCGCGCCGGGCAGCAGCTGTCCGGAACGGATCTTCTCGGACAGGCTCTCCGCCACGACGGTGGAAAGCGGCTTGCGCTTCGTCATCAGTCTCCCTCTCGCCAGATTCGGGATGATGCCCGAACCGGCAGGACCATTCAAACCGCCGCGGTGACGATCAGCTCGACCAGCATTCCGGGCTTCGCCATCCGTCCTTCGCCCGATGAGCGCGCCGGTGCGTGCTCCCTGGGCATCCAGGCGTCCCACACCGCATTGACCTCGTCGAAATCCCTGATGTCGTCCAGCCACATCTGCACATGAAGGATGCGGGTCTTGTCCGTGCCCGCCTTGCCAAGCAGCGCATCGATCTTGCCGAGCACCTCGCGCATCTGGTCGGCCGCGGACTGGCCGGGCCTCGCGACCTGGCCGGTGAGGTAGAGCGTGCCGTTATGGATGACGCCATGGTGTATGCGGGTATCGAAGTCGAAGCGCTGGATGTCGCTCACTGGCGGGATATTGATCACTGGATTATCCTTGTCAGATAGCCGGCGTTTGCCGGATGGGATTTCCCTGCAAATATTGTGCGTAAGGCGCCTGAACCAGCCAGCCGGCGTCGACCGGCAAGGTGACGCCGGTAATCGAAGCAGCGCGCTCCGAGCAGAGGAACAATGCCGCCTCGGCGACATCGCGCGGCTCGACGAAGCGTCGCAGCGCCGTGGTGGCCTGTATGACTTCGGGGTTGCGTTCACCCCTGGCGATCTTGGTCTTCAAACCATCGGAAAGTGTATAGCCGGGCGCGACCGCATTGACGCGAACGCCATGCGGGCCGAGTTCGGCGGCGAGGATCTGGGTCAGGGCCAGGACCGCATGCTTTCCCGGCGTGTAGGCCGGCAGCGACAGCGGCGCGAAAGAGGCGAGCGAGCCGACATTCAGGATCGCGCCTCGCCGGGCGGCCGACATGAGCCGGCCAAACACCTGGCACCCCAACAGCGTGCCGCGATAATTCACCCGCCACATCTTCTCGTCCTCGTCCAGATCCTGATCAAGGACGTACTTGCCGCTCTGCAAGATGCCGGCGCAGTTGACGACGACGTGAGGCGTGCCGAACCCGTCGCTGACAATCCGTGCCAGAGCCTCGACTGAGCCGCTATCTGCGACATCTGTCTGGACAAACAGCGCACGCGGCGCGCCCGCCGCCTGGCAGGAGCCGGCCGCCTCATTGCCCCTCGTCGCATCCCGGCCGGAGACGACCACATGATAACCGTCTTCTGCGAAGCGCTGCGCGATAGCGCGTCCGATGCCGGAGGTGCCGCCGATGACGACGGCAGTCGGTGTCTCAGCCATGGCCGCGGTCCTTGCCTTCGATGTCGAAGAATTCGGACATCGCCCGGACCTGGAAATCCATCATCGGGCGTCCCGGTTGAACGCGGCAGCCGATCCCCTTGGCCGCCCGCAGCAGAGCGGTTTCCGCAGGCTCCATGATGATGTCCACAACCGTCATATCCGGGGTCAGCCGGCTGACATCAAGCGGCAGCGGATCGCCGGCATGCATGCCGACAGGTGTGGCGTTGATCGCCATATGCATGCCGGAAGGCTCGGCCTCTCCGACCTGGATGCGGCATTTCGGGAACGCGCGGCCAACCAGCGCCGCCAGTTTCCCGGCACGCGCCGTATCGATGTCGGTAAGGCGGATTTCGTCGGCGCCGGCTTCCGCGAGACAATAGGCGAGCGAAGCACCGGCGCCACCGGCACCGACTTGAAGAATGCGGCGGCCGGCGATCTGATGTCCGTTCGCCTTGAGCGCATCGATGAAGCCGACGCCGTCGAAATTGTCGGCATACCAGCTGCCGTCCGGCAGCCGTCGCACCGAGTTGGCGCTTTCCACCCGCGCGGCGCGGTCATGCGCGGCGGAGCATTTGTGGTAGACCGCAACCTTGTACGGCACCGAGATGATCACGCCCCTGATATTCTCGGCTGCCGTGATGCCGGCCCAGAAGGTCTCGAAATCCTCCGGGCGGCAGCTCAAGGGCACCATGAGGCTGTCGAGGCCCTTCTGCTCGAAGATCTCGTTGAATATGCCGGGGCTCTTGGCGTGGGCCACGGGATGGGCCAGCATCACGAAGATCTCGGCCTTGCCGGTTCCGCGCATCGGTTTTTACTCCTTTTCTTTTGACAGTTCGTGGCCGTTGAGGATCTCCAGCGCCCGGACGAGAGACGAGTGATCGGCCTCGGCGCCACCTGGATGGGCCGAACAGGCATTCATCAGTTGCTGCGCCATGGCGGTGTTCGGCAGCGCCACGCCAAGGGCGCGGGCACTGTCAAGGGCCAGGTTGAGATCCTTCTGGTGGAGCTTGATGCGAAAGCCTGGGGCGAAGGTCCGGTCGATCATGCGCTGGCCATGCACTTCCAGGACGCGGGAAGCGGCGAAGCCACCCATCAGGGCGCCGCGAACCTTCGCCGGGTCGCACCCGGCCTTGCTGGCGAAGACAAGCGCTTCGGCCACGGCCTCGATGTTGAGCGCAACGATGATCTGGTTGGCGATCTTGCAGGTCTGCCCGGCGCCATTCTGCTCACCGATCAAAGTGACGTTCTTGCCGAGTGTCTCAAAGATCGGCAGCGCCCGCTCGAACTCGGCGGCCGGGCCACCGACCATGATGGTGAGGCTTGCCGCCTTGGCGCCGACCTCGCCGCCCGAGACCGGGGCGTCGAGATAGCCGGCTCCCTTCTCTCGCAGTTTCGCCGCGAACGCCGCCGTGGCGATGGGGCTGATCGAGCTCATGTCGATGACCAGCTTGCCGGCTGACAGTCCTTCCAGGACGCCGTCCTCGCCCAACAGGACGCGTTCGACGTCAGGCGTGTCGGGCAGCATGGTGACGATGATCTCGGAGCGCCGTGCCACTTCGGCGGCGGACGCGACCACCGATGCGGTCAGGCCCTGCGGTAGAGGGGAGCGATTGAGAACGGTGACGATCTCATGCCCGGCATCGGCCAGGTGGCGCGCCATCGGTGCTCCCATGACGCCAAGCCCGATGAACCCGATCCTCATTCTCCAGCTCCCATTCGAAAGTCCGTACATCGCATCTTGCAGCGTTTTGCAGCCATATGATATAGGACATCATACAAATTTCAATCCAGATGATTGGAGATGATCGCAAGATGCAAGAACGCCTCAACACGCTGAAAGCTGCCACAGCGGCTGGCCGGGCTCACATCGGCATCTGGTGCTCGCTGGCTTCGGCGCTCACCACGGAGATCGTCGCCGGCTCCGGAGCCGATTGGGTGCTGATCGACGGCGAGCACAGCCCCAACCATCTGCGCAGCATCATGGCGCAGCTTCAGGTGATGGGCGGCTTCGACAGCGAGGCTGTCGTCAGGCTGCCCTCCGACGATCCCAATCTGATCAAGCAGGCGCTGGATATCGGCGCACGCAGCCTGATGATCCCCAATGTACGAACCGCCGATCAGGCCCGCGCCATCGTCGCGGCCATGACCTATGCGCCCGGCGGATTTCGCGGCTTCTCGGTCGGTCACCGCGCCAACGCCTTCGGCCGCATCGCCGGCTACCACGCCAAAGCGCGTGAGCAGCAACTTCTCGCCGTGCAGATCGAGGATCAATTGGGCGTGGCGAATGCCGCCGAGATCGCGGCGGTCGACGGCGTCGACGTTCTCTTCGTCGGTCCCGGCGATCTTTCCACCAATATGGGCGCGATGGGCAATCCCGGCGCGGCACATGTCCAGAAGGCAATCTCGTCCGTGCGCCAGGCCGCAACGGCGGCAGGCAAGGCAAGCGGCATCCTGGCGCCGGCGAAGGCCGATGCCGACCGCTACCTTGCCGAAGGCTTCACCATGGTTGCCGTCGGTTCGGACCTTGGCCTTCTTGCGCGGGGCTCGGATGCCCTGATCGCTTTGTTCAACCAGTAGCTTGGAGTCGGAGCCATGGCGATCCCGCCTTACAAAGCGCCATCGCGCAACGCCTACGACATCGTCATCGTCGGCGGAGCGGTTGTCGGCTCGTCCACGGCCTACTGGCTTAGCCAGGCGCTGGGCAGCGGTGCCTCGATCCTCGTGGTCGAGCGCGATAGCAGTTACGAGTTTTCATCGACGGCGCTGTCCACCAGCGCGATCCGGCAGCAATATTCCAATCCGATCAATGTGAAGATCAGCCAGTTCGGCATCGAGATCATCCGCGGATTTCAGGAGCGCATGGCACCCTTCTACAGGGACGAACCGGCGCCCAACCTCGGCTTCAAGGAGCATGGATATCTTTACTGCTGTTCACCCGACGGCGTCGAAGCGGCCCGCGAGCGCGTCGATCTGCAGCGCAGTTTTGGGGCCCACACAGTGTTCCTCGAGCCGGGCCCGCTGAAGGATCGCTTCCCCTGGCTCAATGTGGAGGATCTCGGTGGCGGTTCCTGGGGGGCTAGGGAAGAGGGCTGGTTCGATTCCGTGGGGCTGATGAACGGTTTCCGCCGCGCCGCCCGCGCCAGCGGCGTCGAGTATATCGACAATGCAGCGACAGGGCTGGATATTGCCGATGGACGGGTCATCTCGGTGCGCCTCGCGACCGGACAGACGGTTCGTTGCGGAACATTGGTCAACGCCGCGGGCCCGCGCGCGCAGCAGGTGGCAGCCATGGCCGGCCTGTCGATCCCGGTCGCGCCCTACAAGCGCTACAGCTTCGTCTTCGCCAGCGCCAACCCGATCCCCGGCCGGATGCCCAATGTCATCGACCTTTCCGGAACATTCGTGCGTCCCGAAGGCGAGCTTTTTCTCACCGGCAACACGCCGCAGGGCGACGGACCGGCCGGCTACGACGACTTTGAAATGCATCATGAAGAGTTCGACGACTACATCTGGCCGGCACTCTGGCACCGCATTCCGTCTTTCGACGCACTCAAGGTCCAGACCAGTTGGACCGGCCACTACGAGTACAACATGCTCGACCACAACGGCATCGTCGGCTTCCACCCGCAGGTGACCAATTTCATGTTTGCCAACGGCTTCTCGGGGCACGGGCTGCAACAGTCGCCAGCCGTGGGCCGGGGAGTTTCAGAACTTATCGTTCACGGGGCTTTCCAGACGCTCGATCTGTCGCCATTCTGTTACGAGCGCATAGAGCGCAACGAACCGTTCCTCGAGGAAGCGGTGATCTAGGGCGAGACGATCGAACACCCCGTTTTGATTTGGCGAAGCAATTCATCACGGGACGTCGGTCGTGTTCGAGATTGCACCAAGTACAAGCGCCCCGGTTGTCCTCCTGGCCTCGATATCGCGATGAGCGTCGGCAGCCTGCGCCAGATCATATTGCCTGGGCGCGCCGATCTTGATCACACCTAGGTGCAAACTGGCGGAGAGAGCGGGATTCGAACCCGCGTTACGGTCTCCCGTAAACACACTTTCCAGGCGTGCGCCTTCAACCACTCGGCCACCTCTCCGTCCATGCATGTCGCGTCGGCCGGTTTTGCCGCGCGGATTGGGGAGATGCACCTCCCTTGGGGCAAGGCGGAACTTCCGCCGCCGGCGCCGCCAACCAGCGAACGCCCTTCCCCGCACCTGGGCCGTCGAAGCAACAGGCGCGGGGCTCATCTAGTCGATCCGGCGCCGAATGCCAAGCCATAACGGCAGTCTATTCGCTTTGCCGGCCACACAGTGTTTCACAAGGCGGCCGGCATGCCCGTTTTTACGGGCGCCGCCGCTGCAATGGTGTGCACAGGCACGACCGCCGGGCCGGCCGCCCTTGACTTCCCCCGGAGTTGCCTGTCGGGTGCCGAGGCTTTGCGGGGGCATCGTGCGGACATGACATCGAGCAATGGACAGACGCCAGTCAGGCGGCCGGACAGCGGGCTGTCCTTCGTGCCGGTGGGCTGGCTCGTCTTCGTCATGGCGTGGTCGGTCTACGGCCTGATCTCCGTCTGGCCCGCGATCGGCGCCACCGGCCTGCCAGACAGCGTGTTTTACCTTATCTATGGCGGGCTCGCCGTCGACATCATCACCATCCTGTGGGGGCTTTACCTGCTCGGCTTCGCCTTCGGCCGCTCGGCCCGCTTCCGGCGCCAGTTCACCATCTGGCAGGTCGCCACAATCGTCTGGCTGGTGGCCTGGCAGGCCTGTGCACTGACGATTTCGGATTTCGTCTTTTCGGGCCAGGCACTTGCCATCACCGCTGCTCAAATCGCCATCGGGTTCCTCTGCATCTATCTGCTGCGCCGTGGATCCGAAGCCGATGCCGTTTATGTCAATCCGGAAACCGAAAGCCCGCCTGTCTTCGTCTCGGTCGTCGCCGCGCTGCTCGGCATCGTCCTGGGCGCGGTCATCGGCGCCGTGGGCGGATTCGCCATCGGCTCGGTGATCGCTGATGCCACCGAGATGAGCTGTTTCGAGGGCGCCTGCGGCTATTTCGCCGTGTTCACCGGCCTGGCCGGCCTGGTGATCGGCGCCATTGGCGGCGGCGTTTTTGCCGTCTGGCGTGTCCATCGGCGCAAAAGGAAGCCGGCCGCATAATTCGCGCAGGGCAACGAATCCGGGTTCACCCGGTCTTTGAAGACTTGGCCGGCACGTCGGTTTGCGAGGCACCAAACGCAAAAACCCGCCTGTGCGGCGGGTCGTCGGCGCAAGTCAGCACCATGCCGAAATTGTTAGCATAGCTGCCCTCACATGTCAATGAAAAGCTACCCGACCGACTGTCGTCCGGCCTTCTGTTGACCTGAGTTTGGAGTCTGCAAATTCGCGTATGGCGATTGCGATCCAGCCATGCGCATTCTATCTCTGAAAGGCCCCTCGGGAGGGGACCAGCCCGGAGGAGGGTTCTGATGTTTCGCTTCGTCTTTCGTCTTGCCGCAATGATCGCGCTGTCGATTTCCGTCATCATGGCGGTGCTCGACGCGACACGCACCGTGGCGGCCTCCGTGCTGGTGCTGACCCCGCTCAACACCAGTTGGCTGGCGGTCTCGCCCGACACGAGGGCCGCCTTCGAAACCTTCATCCGAACCAAGGCCAGCCCGCTGCTGTGGGACGGCGCCGTCGCCTGGGTGCTGAACCAGCCGGGCTTCGCCGTGTTCGCGGTGCTGGCTTTCCTGCTCTATGCGATAGGCTACAGGCGGCCACCGCGTGCTGGTCAGTTCGCCGCCACCTAGAGCATCGGACCCAAAAGCGGTTGCCGGTTTTTGGATATCCGATGCTCAAACAAAGCCGCCGTCATGCGGCTTCTTGCGTTTCACCCGGAGAGGAGCCGCGCATGTTCTTTCTCAGCGACATGCTGAACAAAAAGCTCAATCTGCCGAAGTCCTCCGAGGCCCTGCCGGGCCGCGCCAAGGCGATCCCGACCGCATCCAGACACAAGGTCTTGAAAAGACCGCTCAAAGGTCCTTATCCCGAGAGGCTGGAGATGGCGATGTTCGGACTGGGCTGCTTCTGGGGAGCGGAGCGGCTGTTCTGGCAGATCGAAGGCGTCTGGGTCACGGCCGCCGGCTATGCCGGCGGCTTCACGCCCAATCCGACCTATCAGGAGACCTGCACAGGGCTTACCGGCCACGCCGAAGTGGTGCTGGTGGTCCATGACCCCGAGATCGTCTCCTATGCTGGGCTTCTGAAGCTATTCTGGGAAAGCCACGACCCCACGCAAGGCATGCGCCAGGGCAATGATGTCGGCACCGCCTATCGCTCCGCGATCTACACGAGCGACGAGGCGCAATTGTCGGCGGCGAGCGCCTCGCGCGATGCGTATGAGACCTCGCTGCGCGGTGCCGGTCACGGCAGGATCACCACCGAGATCGCGCCGGCGGCCGAATTCTACTTCGCCGAATCCGATCACCAGCAATATCTGGCGAAGAACCCTTACGGCACGTGCAACCTCAAAGGCACCGGCGTCGCTTGCGTCATCCCTGTCACCGCGTCCAAGTAACACTTGGCGCAAGGACAAGCTGCGGTGCGGCTTGCCCGCATCAAGCGTTTCCAAAAGGTCAAAATTCCGCGTGAATTTTGTTTCGGGCCATGCCAGATTGCCGCCGAGCGGGAGGGAGTACACTCCTGGCTGACGTCGCATGCCTGCCGGAGAACCGGGCAGGCATGCGGTGCATAACGGAAAAAATAACCGACAGGGTGTGGATCACATGAAACGTATCGTTCTCGGCCTCCTGGCCGCAACCGCAATGGTTCTTCCGGCTTTCGCCGCGGATGTCCAGCCGGCCATCCTCTATGATCTCGGCGGCAAGTTCGACAAATCCTTCAACGAGGCTGCCTACAACGGCGCCGAGAAATTCAAGACGGAAACCGGCACGGCCTACGTCGAATTCGAGGTCTCCAATGCCTCGCAGCGTGAGCAGGCGCTGCGCCGCTTCGCCGAGGACGGCCGCAACCCGATCGTCATGGCCGGCTTTGCCTGGACGGACGCGCTGACCAAGGTCGCCGCCGAATATCCCGACCTGAACTTCGCCATCATCGACGACCAGGTCGATCTGCCGAACGTGCGGTCGCTGAAGTTCAAGGAACAGGAGGGCTCCTACCTCGTCGGCATCCTGGCGGCGATGGCCTCTAAGTCCAAGAAGGTCTCCTTCGTTGGCGGCATGGATATCCCGCTGATCCGCAAGTTCGAATGCGGCTATGTCGGCGGCGCTAAGTCGGCTGGTGCGACTGATGTCATCCAGAACATGACCGGCGACACGCCGGCTGCCTGGAACGATCCGGCCAAGGGCGGCGAGATCGCCAAGACGCAGATCGACCAGGGCTCCGACGTGATCTACGCCGCGGCAGGCGGCACCGGCGTCGGCGTGCTGCAGGCGGCGGCAGATGCCGGCAAGCTCGGCATCGGCGTCGATTCCAACCAGAACGGCCTGCAACCGGGCAAGGTGCTGACCTCGATGCTGAAGCGCGTCGACGTCGCCGTCTACACCGCCTTCATGGACGGCAAGAACGGCACCTTCAAGGGCGGAGTCGAGAATCTGGGCCTCAAGGAAGGCGGCGTCGACTACGCCATGGACGACAACAACAAGGCGCTGGTGACGGACGAGATGAAGGCGGCCGTCGAAAAGGCCAAGGCCGACATCATTGCCGGCAAGACCGAAGTGCACGACTATACGGCTGACAACGCTTGCCCCTATTGAGCGGCACGAACACACAGACATGATCTACAAACCGCCGGGCGCCAGCCCGGCGGTTTTGCCTTTATCAGTTCGAGCGAAACGTTCGCTCCGTGCCGGCCACCGTTTCGGGATACAGATGCAGCCAAAGATCGCACCCATGGGCGAGCACGACGTAGCAGCGGTAGCCCAGCTGCGCCTGGCCACGTTTTTCGAGGGAACCGGAAGGACGCTCGGGGAAGATGCGGCAGGGCTTCGTGGCTTGATCGCCGGTGACGGCTTCGAGGCGGCATTCGTGGCCCGGATCGGCGACACCCCGGTCGGGACATGCCTGCTGGTCCGCCACGAACTGGAGCCCGCACATGATCTGACGCCATGGCTGGCCGGGTTGGTTGTCGATGCAAGGTATCGACGCCGAGGCATCGCCACCGCGCTGGTCAAGGCAACGGAAGCCCATGCGGCGTCACGGGGCGTCGAGATGCTCCATCTCTACACATGGGATGCGCGTGATTTTTACGCGGCTCTCGGCTGGGATACCGTTGAGATATGCGGCTCGGACGGCGAGAAGATGGCGCTGATGTCGCGCCGGCCTCGCCTATAGCAGCTTCGCGACGAGACAGCCCAGCGCGAACGCCACCATCAGCCCGGCGGCAACGACAACTCCGCGCCGGCCGCCAAGCGCGTGCACGCCAATGCCGTATGGTGGCCGGGACAGGCTTCGGATCACCGTGCGCGGTTTGACCTCATTGCCGCCGAGCTCGACGCTGCGCATCTGAGGTAACTCGGCTAGGCGTTGGGTAACCAGTTCCCAATGCCTGCCAGGCAGCAGGCCGCGTTTTCCGTAACGGTCGAAGAAATACATCTGCTCGGCAAGTCGCGCGACCGCGTCGCGGAAGGCGGGATCGACCTCCAGGTCACGTTCGGCCCGTTCGCGGTCTTTGTCGTTCATAAGACCGAGCACATATTCGCCGGCCCGCGCGATGCGATCGCTTTCACTGACCAAGGCGTGCACCTTCCCTTTCCTCACCAGTGCGGTGGCCTGGTTACCGGCACCTCATCTCCTGTCTGCTCCTCCAGCGCCAGGAAGCGATCCGTCAGCGCGTCCAGCTTGCGCTGCATGCGCTCGATCACTTTCCACTGCTCGGCGATCTGGCCGGACAGTTCCTCGATGATCTTCTCCTGCTCGGCGGCGCGTATTTCCAGCGTCGTCAGCCGGTCGGCGGGCGTGATCATGTGAATTCCCCAGTCTCACCGCGATGTCGTTCACCGCGATGTCTTGCGCCGTGATGCGAATTTCGGCGCCGTCATACTAGCGAATGTGAAGGCCCCGGCCACGTTGCAAATTGACAAGCGCACCGGGATTTGTCGAGAGTGAACCGGCTCCGGCAATTGGCACGGGCGGAGCGTCATGCTAGGCGTTTTGACCAAGCGATAAAAAAATAAGAGTGGGACAGGCTGCATGGCGCAAGCCGCAATCGAGTTGATCGGCATCAACAAGAGTTTTGGTGCGGTGCGCGCCAACCGGGACATCAACCTTGAGATCGGTCGCGGCACGATCCACGGCATTGTCGGCGAGAACGGAGCTGGCAAGTCGACGCTGATGTCGATCCTCTACGGCTTCTACCAGGCCGACAGCGGCGAGATCCGCGTTGGCGGCCAGCCGGCCTCGATCAAAACCCCCAATGACGCCATCGCGCTCGGCATCGGCATGGTGCATCAGCACTTCATGCTGGTCGACAATTTCACGGTGCTGGAGAACGTCATCCTCGGCGCCGAAAGCGATGCGCTCTTGAAGAAGAGCATCGCCAAGGCGCGCTCCGAACTGGAGCGGCTGGAGCGTGAATACGGGCTGGAAGTCGATCCCGATGCAATCATCGAGGAACTGCCGGTCGGCCTGCAGCAGCGGGTGGAGATCCTGAAGGCGCTCTATCGCGGCGCCGAGATCCTGATCCTCGACGAGCCGACGGGCGTGCTGACGCCGGCCGAGGCCGACCACCTGTTCCGCATCCTTCGGCAGTTGAAGGACCAGGGCAAGACGGTGGTGCTGATCACCCACAAATTGCGCGAGATCATGGCCATCACCGACACCGTGTCGGTAATGCGCCAGGGCACGATGGTGGCGACGCGCGAAACCAGGAAGACCACGGTCGAGGAACTGGCCGAGCTGATGGTCGGGCGGCGCGTGCTCTTGCGGGTCGAAAAGGGCGAGGCCGAGGCCGGCGCCGTCAAGCTCGCGGTCAAGAACCTGACGGTGAAGGATACGCGCGGCGTAACCATGGTCGACGACATCTCCTTCGATATCAGGGCCGGCGAGATCGTCGGCATCGCCGGTGTCGCCGGCAACGGACAATCCGAACTGCTCGAGGCGATTTCCGGCATCAGGCGTGCGGTGTCCGGCTCGGTCATGCTCGACGGCAAGCCGATCGACCTGACCGGCGCCGCCGACCCGGGCGAACTGCGCGACCGCGGCCTGGCGCATGTGCCGGAGGACCGCCATCACGTCGGGCTGGTGCTGGCCTTCGAGGAGAACGAGAATTCGATCCTCGGCTATCACGATGATCCCCGTTATTTGAAGGGGCCGTTCCTCAACATCGATGCCATCCGCAACGATGCCAGGGACAAGATCACGAAATACGATATTCGGCCGGCCGACTGCCGGCTGAAGACCGCCAATTTCTCCGGCGGCAACCAGCAGAAGATCGTGCTGGCGCGGGAGATGGAACAGGACCCTGGTGTTCTGATCGTTGGCCAGCCGACACGCGGCGTCGATGTCGGCGCCATCGAATTCATCCACAAGCGCCTGATCGCCATGCGCGACCAGGGCAAGGCGGTGCTGGTGGTGTCGGTCGAGCTGGACGAGATCCGTTCGCTGTCCGACCGTATCCTGGTGATGTTTGCCGGCCGCATCGTCGGCGAGCGCGGTCCCGAAGCGACCGAGGGCGAACTCGGCCTGCTGATGGCTGGCATCGAGCACCAGGAGGCAGCACTTTGAGCGCGCCTTACGCCAAACTGCCGGCCTGGGCCGACTATGGCCTGATCCCGCTGATCAATCTGTTCGTCGCCTTCGTCGTCGCCGGCTTCGTCGTGCTTCTGGTCGGCGAGAATCCGCTGCGCGCAGCCGTCATCCTGGTCGAAGGCGCCTTCGGCAAAGGCACCGGCATCGCCTTCACCCTCTTTTATGCCACCACCTTCATCTTCACCGGGCTTTCGGTGGCGGTGGCCGCGCATTGCGGCCTGTTCAACATCGGCACCGAGGGGCAGGCCTACATCGCCGGCCTCGGCATCGCCATCGTCTGCCTGAGCTTCGACAGCACACTGCCATGGTGGCTGACTTTCCCGCTGGCGATCATTGCTGCGGCGACGGTCGGCGCATTGTGGGCGCTCATCCCGGCCTATCTGCAGGCCAAGCGTGGCTCGCACATCGTCATCACCACCATCATGTTCAACTTCATCGCCGCCTCGATCATGGTTTACCTGCTGGTCGGCCCGTTGAAGCCAGCCGCCTCGCAAGCGCCGCAGACGCGCAACTTCCTCGCCGGCGCGGAATTGCCCAAGCTCAACTGGATCATCGAGCTGTTCGGCGCCAAGATCCGTTCGGCGCCGCTCAATGTCACCTTCCTGCTGGCGCTGGTCATGGCCTTCCTGGTCTGGCTGCTGATCTGGCGCACCAAGCTCGGCTATGAAATGCGCACCTACGGTCACAGCCCGAAAGCGGCACGCTATGCCGGCATCTCCGAAACCCGCATCATCATCACCGCCATGATGATCTCGGGCGGGCTGGCCGGCATGATGGCACTCAATCCGGTGATGGGCGATCAGCACAATGTCGCCATCGACTTCGTTTCCGGCGCCGGCTTCGTCGGCATCGCCGTGGCGCTGATGGGCCGCCTGCACCCTGTCGGCATCGTGCTGGCGGCGATCCTGTTCGGCATGCTCTACCAGGGCGGCGCGGAACTCGCCTTCGAGATGCCGGCAATCAGCCGCGACATGATCGTCATCATTCAAGGCCTGGTGATCCTGTTTGCCGGTGCCCTCGAGCACATGTTCCGGCCCTACATCCAGGCGCTGTTCGCCTCGTTCAGTCCGCGATCGGTGGGCATGGAAGCGGTCAAGGGGAAAGGTGCCTGAGATGGATGTGTTCAACGCGATCATCCAGACACTGGATTCCACCATCCGCCTCTCGGTGCCGCTGTTGCTTGCCTGCCTCGCCGGGCTCTATTCGGAACGCGCCGGCATCTTCGACATCGGCCTCGAAGGCAAGATGCTGGTCGGCGCCTTCGCCGGTGCGGCCGCCGCTTCCGTGTTCCATTCGGCCTTTCTCGGCCTCGGCATGGCCATCCTGATCTCGGTCGCCTTCGCCATGATCCACGGCTTTGCCTCGATCACCCATCGCGGCAACCAGATCGTCTCCGGCGTGGCGATCAATTTCATCGCCGCCGGCTCGACCATCATCCTCGGCCAGGCCTGGTTCCAGCAGGGCGGGCGCACGCCGGCGCTGCAACCGGGCGAGCGCTTCGAGGCCATCACCTTGCCGGGCGCCGAGGCCATCCGCGACGTGCCGATCATCGGACCGATCTATGCCGAGCTCCTGTCGGGCCACTCGATCCTGGTCTATCTTGCCTTCCTGATGGTGCCGTTCACCTGGTGGGTGCTGTTTCGCACCCGTTTTGGCCTCAGGCTGCGCGCCGTAGGCGAGAACCCGGCCGCCGTCGATACTGCCGGCATATCCGTCGCCTGGCTGCGCTACAGGGCGCTGATCTGCACCGGCATCCTCACCGGCATTGCCGGCGCCTACCTGTCGATGGTGCAAAATGGCGGCTTCGTGAAGGACATGACCGCCGGCAAGGGCTACATCGCGCTGGCAGCCCTGATCTTCGCCAAGTGGAAGCCGGTCAACGCCATGTTCGCCTGCCTTCTGTTCGGCTTCCTGGACGCGGCGTCGATCCGCCTGCAGGGATCACCGCTGCCCATCATAGGCAAGGTGCCGGCGCAGTTCATGCAGGCGCTGCCCTACATCCTCACCGTCATCCTGCTCGCCGGCTTCATCGGCAAGGCAATCCCGCCACGTGCCGGCGGCGTACCTTATGTCAAGGAACGTTGAGCGGCAGGCCGGCTTTGCGCCGGTTTTGAACACGATCATCGGAGAGAACACCTGAATGTCGCATGATCTGTTCGAGGCCGCCAAGGCCGCCATGGCCAGGGCCTACGCGCCCTATTCTAAGTTTCCGGTCGGCGCTGCCTTGCGAACCGAGGACGGGCGCGTCTTTACCGGCGCCAACATCGAAGTCGCCTCCTATCCGGAAGGCTGGTGCGCCGAGACCACGGCGCTTGGCCACTACATTATGGGCGGCGGCGGCAAGATCGTGGAAATCGCCGTCATCGCCGAACGCATGGCGAAATGCTCGCCTTGCGGCGGCTGCCGGCAGCGGCTGGCCGAATTCTGCCGGCCGGAAACAAAGCTCTATCTCTGCGACAATGCAGGTGTGGCCGAGACCGTGACCATGGGCGACATGCTGCCTTACGGCTTCCGCGGCGATATTTTGAAATGAACAACGGGCTCAAATGAACAGCTGGCAGCGATGACGGAAAAAGCCCTGGATCATCTCGTCGAAAGGCTGGGCGGACTGGCGCCCGCCACGGCACTGGTGCTCGGTTCGGGCCTCGGCGGTCTGGTCGACCAGATCGAGGGCCCGATCCGCATCTCCTATGCCGACCTGCCGGGTTTTCCCAGAAGCGGTGTCACCGGGCATGCCGGCGAGGTGGTGGCGGGGCTGTTTGCCGGCGTGCCGGTGCTGATGCTGTCGGGCCGCGCCCATTACTACGAGCACGGCGTTGCCGCGGCGATGCGGCCGGTGCTGGAAGTGCTTGCCGGCATCGGCATCACGAAACTGATCCTCACCAATGCCGCCGGATCGGTCGATCCGGACATGCCGCCGGGCTCGGTGATGCTGATATCGGATCACATCAATTTCTCGGGCACCAATCCGCTGATCGGCGAACCAAGCGACCGGCGTTTCGTCGGCCTGACTGAAGCCTATGATGCCGGCATCCGCCAGGCCATCGAGCGGGCGGCAAATGCGACCGGCACCACCCTGCACAAGGGCGTCTATATGTGGTTCTCCGGCCCATGCTTCGAAACGCCGGCCGAGATCCGCATGGCGCGCATCATGGGCGCCAATGCCGTCGGCATGTCGACCGTACCGGAGGTCATTCTCGCCCGCTTCCTCGGACTGCGCGTCGCCGCCTGTTCGGTCATCACCAACCTGGCGGCCGGCATGACCTGGGCCGAGCTATCGCACCAGGAGACCAAGGACATGGCACCGGTAGGCGGCGCGCGGCTGGCGACGATTCTGCAGCGCGTGTTCCACGACGGACTGCTGGAGACCTGATGCTTCCCCAGGAAATCATCCGCCGCAAGCGCGATGGCCTCAGGCTGTCGGAAGAGGAGATCGCCGGCTTCGTCGCGGGCGTGACGTCGGGCGCCGTCACCGATGGCCAGGCCGGCGCCTTCGCCATGGCGGTGTTCTTCAACGGCATGAGCCGCGACGAGGCCGTGGCGCTCACGCAGGCGATGCGCGATTCCGGCGATGTGCTCGACTGGTCGGACCTGCCAGGCCCGGTCACCGACAAGCATTCGACCGGCGGCGTCGGCGACAATGTCTCGCTGATGCTGGCGCCGATCGTCGCAGCCTGCGGCGCCTATGTACCGATGATCTCGGGCCGCGGCCTTGGCCACACCGGCGGCACGCTGGACAAGATGGATGCCATCCCCGGCTACATCAGCCAGCCCGACGTCGCGCTGTTTCGCAAGGCGGTGCTCGAAACAGGCTGTGCCATCATCGGCCAGACCGCCGACCTCGCGCCCGCCGATCGACGGCTCTACGCGATCCGCGACGTCTCCGGCACGGTCGAATCGGTGCCGCTGATCACCGCTTCGATCCTGTCGAAGAAGTTGGCGGCCGGGCTGCAATCGCTGGTGCTCGACGTCAAGGTCGGCAACGGCGCCTTCATGGAAAAATCGCGCGACGCCACCGCGCTCGCCAACAGTCTGGTCGAGATCGCCAACGGCGCCGGACTGAAGGCCTCGGCGTTGATCACCGGCATGAACGAGCCATTGGCGTCGGCCGCCGGCAACGCCGTCGAGGTGCGCAACGCCGTTGATTTCCTCACCGGCCGGTATCGTGACCGTCGGCTCGAGGACGTGACGCTGGCGCTGGCCGCCGAAATGCTGCAGTCGGCCGGGCTGGTATCGTCCAACCAGGATGGCATGCGGCGCGCCACCGAGACGCTCGCCAGCGGCCGCGCCGCCGCCACTTTCGCACGCATGGTGGTCGCGCTTGGCGGCCCCGCCGACTTCATCGAGAAGCCGGAAAAGTATCTGCCGGCGGCGGCGATCGAATTTGCCGTCAAGGCGACCGTAAACGGCTTCGTCACCGGCATCGCCACCCGCGATATCGGGCTCGCCGTGGTCGGCCTGGGAGGTGGACGCACGCGGCCGGACGACAGGATCGACCCCGCGGTCGGCATCACCAGGCTGTTGCCGGTCGGTGCGGAGGTTGGGATCGGCGAGCCGCTGGCGCTGATCCATGCCCGCTCATCGGCCGATGCCGAGTCCGCCGCGGCTACCGTGCTTTCGGCCTATACGGTCGGCGCCTCGAAGCCGCCCGCCGACAAGTCGGTCATCCGGCGGATTCTGCCGCGCGGTTGAAGCAATTTCAGGAAAAGTGTGGACCGGTTTTCCCGGGAAAGCGCATAGCGCTTTCCCTTGGAAATTGCGGCAAACGAATAGCCTTACTGGACGAGCAGCAGCGTGCCGTTCTCGACCTGGTATTTGTCGAGCCGGTTGAGAAAGCTCATGCCGATCAGATTGGTGCGCAGCGCCCTGTCGTCGAGCACGATGGTCTGGACGTCATTGACCGTGATGTTGCCGATCTGCAGGCGGTCGATCATGGCCACGGCCGCCTTGATGGTGCCGTTGGCGGTGTTGACCTCGTGGCTGAAGTCCGAAGCATTCAGCGACAAGCCGATCCTGCGTGCCGTCGAAATGTTGATGGCGACCAATGTCGCACCGGTGTCGATCATGCCGTCGACCTGACGTCCATTGAGCTTGAAGCCCGATGAAAAGTGTCCGCGCTCGTCTGCCGCGACGACCACCTTGCGGCCCATCGGCAGCGGTGCCGCGGGCTTGTTGGGGACCGATGCCAGATTGACGTCCGGTTGGGCTTCGACCGCTTGTTTGCCCGGCACCGCCGACCTCAGCAGGTTTTCGACGAGTTGCGGATTGGACTGATACACAATCGGTATCGATGCCGATGAACCGGCGAAAACGGCGAGGATCAGAAGTTTGCGCAGCATGGATCGGCCTCCCCGCATGACCCCCGGAAATCGGGATCGATTTTCGGAAAGGCTCGCGCGCAAATCAAAGTGCTACAGCGTCCTTTGCGCGTCCGAAATGGACGCGCGGCGCCGTAGTGACAGCCGATCGTTAGACCCGGATGGTGTTTGCCGCTTTAACGCGCGCCAAAACCGCGCCTTTGCGTAAACATTTGGTAAATCGTACCAGGTGACTTTGCCTGGTATTACTTGGTCCCGTACATGCGGTCGCCGGCGTCGCCGAGGCCGGGCATGATGTAGCCCTTCTCGTTGAGCTGGCGGTCGATCGAAGCGGTGAAGACGGGAACGTCCGGATGCGCCTTGAGAAAGCGTTCGATGCCTTCGGGCGCCGCCAGCAGGCAAAGGAAACGGATGTTGGTGGCGCCGCGCTCTTTCAGCTTGTCGATCGCCGCGATCGCCGAATTGGCGGTGGCCAGCATCGGATCGACGACGATCACCAGCCGGTCGGCGAGATCGCTCGGCGCCTTGAAGAAATATTCGACCGCTTCCAGCGTTTCGTGATCGCGGTAGAGACCGACATGGGCGACGCGGGCCGCCGGAACCAGGTCGAGCAGGCCTTCCAGCAAGCCGTTGCCGGCGCGCAGCACGGAGGCAAAGACCAGCTTCTTGCCCTCAAGCGTCGGCGCTTCCATGGTTTCCATCGGCGTCTCGCTGGTCGTCGTCGTCAGTTCGAGGTTGCGGGTGACCTCGTATCCGAGCAGCAGCGAGATTTCGCGCAGCAGCCGGCGAAAGCCGGCCGTCGAGGTTTCCTTCTTGCGCATGATGGTCAGCTTGTGCTGGACAAGCGGGTGGTCGACGACGGTGACGCCCTGCATGGTGTTCTCCTGATGCCTGCGCTCGAAAATGCGCGCATGGCCCTTTCGGACGCGCCGCGCTTCAAGCTGCCTGAGCGAACCCTAGCGGCAATGCGCCGGTCAAGGAACCGCTTGGCCCGCACCGACCACAGCTTTGTCGGCGGAAATCAGCGTGCCGCGCTGTTCAACCGGGCAAGAAGCGCGGTCTTCGTCTTTCTATCGACGAAAGCGGCTTCGATGGCGGTGCGGGTGACGGCGGCCAGCGCCTTTTCGTTCATCGAGAAATGCTCGGCGGCAATGTCGTATTCCCGCTTCAGCGAGGTCCAGAAATAGGGCGGATCGTCGGAATTGAGCGTCACCTTGCAGCCGGCCGCCTGCAGGGCCGGAAACGGATGATCGGCGAAACTGTCGAACACCTTGAGCGCGATGTTGGAACCGGGGCAGCATTCCAGCACGACGCCCTCGTCGGCGATGCGCCGGACGAGGTCCGGGTTCTCGATGGCGCGCACGCCATGGCCGATGCGGGACGGACGGATATGATCGAGCGCCGCCTGGACGGTCTCCCAGCCCGTCAATTCGCCGGCGTGGATGGTGATGCCGAGCCCGGCCTCGCGGGCGATCTCGAAAGCCCTGACATAGTCCTCCATATCGCCGATGCGCTCATCGCCGGCGACACCGAAACCGGTGACCAGCGGATGCCCGCAGCGCGCTGCGAAGCGCGCCGCCTGCTCGATCGACTCGACGCCGACATGGCGCACGCCGGTGACGATCATGCGGCCCTCGATGCCGGTCTTGGCCTTGGCGCGGGCCATGCCTTCGCCGAGCGCATCGGTATAAGCCTTGGGCGACAGGCCGGCCTTTTTCGCGTGGTCCGGCGAGGTGAACACCTCGGAATAGATGGCGCCATCGCGAGCGAGACTGGTCAGATAATGGTCGGCCAGCCGCGCATAGTCCTCCTCGGTCCGGAACAGATCGGCGGAAAAATCATAAGCCGCCAGGAAGGAGGTGAAGTCATGCCAGACGAAGGAACCGTTCTGGATATAGGGCGAGGTGTCCTTGCCGTATTTCTGCGCCTGGCGGATGACGAGTTCGGGCGCCGCTGCCCCTTCGATGTGGCAGTGCAGTTCCGCTTTCAAAGGCATTCAACCATCCCGTCGGTCCGTCCAGGTCTCGAAAACCCGCCACCTGGAAGCGCGGCTGAACACCGCGCCTTAAACAATAGCGCCCGCACCATCGATCGGCTATGGTCCCGCCGGTTTTATGACGGATCAAAAAAATGTCAGTTGAGAGAACCACGGCCGCGGGCGGCATGGAAACCTCCTATGGTTTCAAGCGTGTAGGGGCTGGCGACAAGCAGTCCCTGGTCAACGATGTTTTCCACAAGGTCGCCAACCGCTACGATCTGATGAACGATCTGATGTCGGCCGGCCTGCACCGGCTGTGGAAGGACGCCATGGTCACCTGGCTCAATCCTCCCAAAAGGATCGGCTGGCGCGTGCTGGACGTTGCCGGCGGCACCGGCGACATCGCCTTCCGCATCGTCGATGCCAGCCACGGCAATGCCCATGCCACCGTGCTCGACATCAATGGCTCGATGCTGGCCGTCGGCCGCGACCGGGCCGAAAAGAAGGGCCTGTCCGGCAACACCGATTTCGTCGAGGCCAATGCCGAGGAACTGCCCTTCCCCGATGCCACATTCGACGCCTACACCATCGCTTTCGGTATCCGCAACGTACCGCGCATCGAGGTGGCCTTGGGCGAAGCGTTTCGCGTGCTGAAGCCCGGCGGGCGCTTCCTGTGCCTGGAGTTTTCCGAGGTCGAGATGCCGCTTCTCGACAAGGCCTACGAAGCCTGGTCGTTCAACGCCATTCCAAAGATCGGCAAAATGGTCACTGGCGACGGCGAACCCTATTCCTATCTGGTCGAATCGATCGCCAGGTTTCCCAATCAGCAGAATTTCGCGATGATGATTTCCCGCGCCGGCTTCGACCGCGTTTCCTTCCGCAACTATTCCGGCGGTATTGCAGCACTTCATTCGGGCTGGAAGCTTTGAGGCCGGACCGCATTTCTCACAATCTACACGTGCTATGCCGGTTCAAAGAGCCGGCAGGATTGGCGCTGCCATGAGCAATGTCAGTGCAGGATTCCGGCTCGTAAGGGCCGGCTGGGTGCTGGTCCGCGAGGGTGTCGTCGCCGCTCTGCCGGGTGAGGAACTGTCCGGCCTGCCGAAGTTCGGATGGCGGATGGCGCGGCTGTTCACCCGCCGCCGCGCGCTGGCCTATGAGCGCAGCGACCGGCTGGCCAAGGCGGTCGTCCGGCTCGGTCCATCTTATGTAAAGCTCGGCCAGTTCCTGGCGACACGGCCCGACGTCGTCGGCAACGACATGGCGCTCGATCTCGCCACGTTGCAGGACAAGATGCACACCTTCCCCAGGGCCGAGGCCATCGCGGCGGTCGAGGCTTCGCTCGGGCGCAAGGTCGGCGATCTCTATACGCAATTCGGCGACCCGGTCGCCGCCGCCTCCATCGCCCAGGTCCATGCCGCCGACGCTCTCCATGACGGCATTGCCACCAAGGTGGCAGTCAAGGTGATCCGTCCCGGCGTGCGCCGCCGCTTCTTCCAGGATCTCGAAAGCTATTTCCTCGCCGCTCGCCTGCAGGAGAAATACATCCCCTCGTCCCGCCGGCTGCGGCCGGTCGAGGTCACCCAGACGCTGGCGCAGACCACCAAGATCGAGATGGATCTTCGCCTCGAGGCGGCGGCTCTCTCGGAGCTCGGCGAAAGCACCAGGGATGACCCCGGCTTTCGCGTGCCGTCCGTCGACTGGGAGCGCACCGGCCGCGACGTCTTGACCATGGAGTGGGTCGACGGCGTCAAGATGAACGACATTGCCGGCCTGGAGGCCGCCGGCCACGATCTGAAGGCGATCGCAGCCAACCTCATCCAGTCGTTCCTGCGCCACACCCTGCGCGACGGCTTCTTCCATGCCGACATGCATCCGGGCAATTTGTTCGTCGAGGCAAACGGCACCATCGTTGCCGTCGATCTCGGCATTGCCGGCAGGCTCGGCAAGAAGGAGCGCCGCTTCCTCGCCGAAATTCTCTACGGCTTCATCACGCGCGACTATCTGCGTGTCGCCGAGGTCCATTTCGAGGCCGGCTATGTGCCGCGCCAGCACAATGTCGCAGCCTTCGCGCAGGCGATCCGGGCCATCGGGGAGCCGATCCATGGCCAGCCGGCCGAGACCATCTCGATGGCCAAGCTTCTGACGCTGCTGTTCGAGGTCACCGAACTCTTCGACATGGCGACGCGGCCCGAATTGATCCTGTTGCAGAAGACCATGGTGGTGGTCGAGGGCGTGGCGCGCACGCTCGACCCGGCCTTCAACATGTGGAAGACGGCCGAGCCGGTGGTCGGCGACTGGATATCAGGCAATCTTGGGCCGCGTGGCATGATGATCGATGCGCGTGACGGCGCCCGGGCGCTGCTCACCCTGGCCCGCCAGATTCCCGAGCTTGCGGCGCGCACCGACCGGCTGTCGCGCGAGATCGACCTGATGGCCGAGCACGGCCTGCGCTTCGACGAGACCACCGCCGACGCCATCGGCAAGGCCGAGGCGCGCTACAGCCGCTCCGGCCGCTGGGCACTCTGGGTAATTGCGCTGACGCTGGTCTATATCGCCTGGAAGATCATCTGAGTGCAGGCAATGACAGCAATGCTGTCATTGCAGTCGGAAATCGAGATCGCTATATTCTACGTAGGAGTGTGCATATGGCGAGGATTACCGTCCGCAATCTGGAAGACCATGTCATGCGGCGGCTACGCGAGCGCGGTGCCGCGCGGGGCGTTTCCATGGAGCAGGAAGCGCGGGACGTGCTCGCCGCATCCGTTGGGCTGCCGACCACAAAAGGTTTCGACCGAACGGGTTTGGCATCTGGAGAAAGACCCAAGGATCAATCAATCGCAAGAATGCAGGAATAGCCATGGGCACCCTGACGATCCGCAATCTCGACGAGGATTTGAAGCAAAGGCTGCGCGAGCAGGCCGCCAGACATGGCGTGTCAATGGAGCAGGAGGCAAGAACCCTGTTGTTGAAGGATGTAGCGGCAGTCAACAAGCACGACGACGATGTCGTCACGGCAGAGGAAATCCTCGAATTCGGTCGACGATTGCGAAAAGTGGACTTCGATCAGAAAAAACTAACGGATGAGCTCTGGTCCTTCATCGAGGAGGACTGACTGTGGTGATCGACACCTCCGCGATTTTGGCCATCCTCAAGCAGGAGCCTGATGCACCGGTGATAGCCCAGCGCCTCGCCGGAAATCAGCTGATGTTTATGAGCGCCGCGACCCTGATGGAATGTGGCACGGTCGTCGTCGGACGTTATGGGGCGGCCGGCACAGCTGAGTTGAGAGGTCTTCTAGAAAGACTGAAAGTCACGATCGTCGCTCTCACTGCCGAACATGCTCAGGCCGGCATTGAAGCCTATGCCCTCTATGGCCGCGGCACTGGCCATCCCGCCAAACTCAACATGGGCGACTGTTTTTCCTACGCCCTCGCCAGGACGCGAAACCTGCCGCTACTTTTCAAGGGCAATGATTTCATCCATACCGATATCGAACCGGCGCTGAAGCCGGCATGACACTCGATAAGAACTGGTCTTGGGCATGAGCCTCTCCGGCAAGCGCATCCTGCTCATCATCGGCGGCGGCATCGCCGCCTACAAGGCGTTGGATCTCATCCGCCGGCTGCGCGAGCGCGGCGCCGCGGTTCGGGTGGTCATGACATCGGCCGCGCAGGAATTCATCACCACGCTGTCGGCCGGCGCGCTCTCCGCCGACCATGTCTTTACCGAACTGTTCGACCGCCAGGACGAGCACGATGTCGGCCACATCAGGCTGTCGCGCGAGGCCGACCTGCTGGTGGTGGCGCCCGCCACCGCCGACCTGATGGCCAAGCTCGCCAATGGCCACGCCAACGATCTGGCCTCCACGGTGCTCATCGCCACCGACAAGCCGGTGCTGATGGCGCCGGCCATGAACCCCAGAATGTGGGCGCATCCGGCCACCCGCCGCAACCGCGCGACGCTGCAGAAAGACCGCGTCACCTTCGTCGGTCCGGCCAGGGGCGAGATGGCCGAAAGCAATGAAGCGGGCGAAGGCCGCATGGCCGAGCCGCTGGAGATCGTCGCCGCGATCGAGGCACTGCTCGACGTCGGCCCGAAGCCGCTGTCGGGGCGCAGGATCATCGTCACCTCCGGCCCCACGCATGAGCCGATCGACCCGGTGCGCTACATCGCCAACCGTTCGTCCGGCAAGCAGGGCCATGCCGTAGCGGCGGCACTGGCCAGGCTCGGCGCCGATGTGCGCCTCGTTTCCGGCCCAGTCAATATTGCCGATCCGGCTGGCGTGAAGACCATCCATGTCGAACGTGCGCAGGAGATGCGCGACGCGGTGGAACAGCTCCTGCCTGCCGACGCGGCGGTGTTCGTCGCCGCCGTTGCCGACTGGCGAACCGAGAATTCAGCCGGTGAGAAGATCAAGAAGGTGGCCGGCGAAGGGCCGCCGGTGCTAAGCATGGTCGAAAATCCCGACATTCTCGCCGGCGTCGGCCATCACAGCCAGCGACCCGGCCTGATTATCGGCTTCGCCGCCGAGACGCAGGATCTCCTGCGCAACGCCGAGGCCAAACTCAAGAAAAAAGGCGCCGATCTCATCGTCGCCAACGACGTGTCGCAGGGAAGCGGCGTCGGTTCTTCGGGCGTGATGGGCGGCGATCGCAACCGGGTGCGGATCGTGTCAAAGGCTGGCGTCGAGGAATGGCCGGAGATGAGCAAGGACGATGTGGCGGCACGGCTCGCCGCCTTGATCGCCGAAAGGCTTAAAACCATCATCGTTTGAACCGACGCAGAGACGTTCTGAGGCAGTGACGCACTGCCCTGCCGCGAGACGAAATTCAGGCAGCGCTTTAAGTCCTACGGCTCTACATCAATTGGTCAAAAGCTGCGCGGTCCGGGCAAGCGCGCCGGCGAAGCCGTTGAGCGGAATGGAAAAGTTCACCGCTTGTCCGGTATCTGCCGCGAAAGCGTCGATCTTCAGTGTGGTGCCTGATTTCAGCAGCGGCGTGACAGTCGCATCGAACACCACCGGCACCAGACAGCCGACGACCTGGCAGGTGTTGAACGCCAGGCTGCCGTCCAGCTTCTGATCGTCGATGGTCAGGCTGACCCCCTTGGCCAGCGCCAGGCCGAACGGCAACGCAAGCGTGCCCGTGGCATC
The DNA here is from genome assembly GCF_003997735.1 of Mesorhizobium sp. M7A.F.Ca.MR.148.00.0.0. NCBI lineage: Bacteria > Pseudomonadati > Pseudomonadota > Alphaproteobacteria > Hyphomicrobiales > Phyllobacteriaceae > Mesorhizobium > Mesorhizobium sp. M7A.F.Ca.MR.148.00.0.0. Next base: position 124,621 of record NZ_RZTB01000002.1, read on the forward strand.
CTCGCCGGTCTTGCTCGACAGCTCGATCGCCAGCAGCCGCTGATTGCTTTGCTTGTTGAATTGCTGATGCGACAGGCTGCAGGTCTTGGCCGTGCCCGATATCTGGCAATTGACCGTCCAGTCGCCGTGGGTTTCAGACAGTGCCGACGCGCCGCCGGGCAACTGCGGCGCATCCGCGGCAGCGGGTGCCGCGACCGCCTTGTCGCTCTTGGTTTGCGCCGCCACGGCCGCCACGCCGACGGTGCAGGCAACACCCAGCATCGCCACGAAATACGCGTACTTCCTCATCAAGATCCCTCCCGCCCGGCTCCGCCTCGGGCCAGCTAGAAACTGACCTTGAGAGACGCGCTGATCGCGTTCTGTTTAACCGTTTCGCCGAAGGCGCCATTATATCTGACGGACATGCCGACGCCATTGACGCCGTTCAGCTCAAGGCCGGCGCCGACCCGATAGAGCGGCGAATCGACGGCCTCCGTCAAGTGCAATGCGGGGTTGCCAGGCAGATTCCCCGCCGCCGCGAAGCGACCTTCGATTTCCCACTCCTTGTCGGAAAACTCCACGCCAGCCTTGCCGTAGACGCGAAGGCTGGCAATGTCGCTGAGTGCAATGTCGGTACCGATCTCGAAAGCCGGCGTCGCCGAATAATACATGTTGGCGCTGCCGTCGAAGTTGAAGGCGGCAACCGAGCCCACTTCCTTGCCGGAAACACGCAGCCAGCGCGCGTCGAACTGCAGGGTCGGCTGCAGGTAGAAAACACCCATCTCCTGCGTTATGCCGAGCCGCGCCGAACCGCCGAACTGGGCGGTTTTCTGCGTGTAGGTGACACTGTTGCCGATGCCAGGCAGCAATGCCTCCGGCAGATAATCGCCGATCAGCGTTTCGCCCGGAATGAAGGCCACCTGATCGAGATGCGTATCGCGCTCGCCCTTGAAGGAGCCGGTGCCGCCGCCGACTGCGAAGTCGATGAAGTAGTTCTTGTCGGCATATTTCGCCAGCGCATACGCCTGCCAGGATTCGCCTGTCGTGGCCGACAGCAATTCGCCGTTGAAATCGATCTTCGAGTCGAATTCGGTCCGGCCTATCGTTGCGCCGAGCGACCAGTGCTGGCTGACCTCGCCAATGCCGCCAAGCGACATCGTCTTCATGACGTCGTCTCGGCTGGTGGTGCCGGCCCCAGCGTCGCGGCTGTACTCGGCTTGCGGACTGATCGACGCCCAGACACAGCGTCCGTCGGGATCCTTGTAGGCGGGAACGCCGGTGCATTCGCGCGCCGCCTCCAGCATGATGTCCGTGGAGCGGTTGATCATCTCGAATGTGTGCACGGCATAGTGCGACGTCAGCCGCGTCAGGGCCGAGCCGAGCTCCATTTCATCGGGCAGGAAGCGCAGCATGTTGATCAACAGCGCCATCGGATTGTCTGGGCTCGATGAAGCCTCGACATCGTCGAGATACTGCGCTATCTGGAAGACGCCGGGATCGGTCGTGCCGGAGTTAGGATCCTGTGCCAACTCCAGGAAAGTCGGATTGTCGGCATAGAGAACCAGATCCGTTCCGCCGACCACCTTGGTCAGGAAATTGAAGCCGACCGCCGGATGCAGCGTCGTGGGCGTGATGCCGGAATCGGTCATCGCCGATCCGGTGGCCAGCACATATTCGGCGAACAATTTGTCGATCGACAGGAAATTCAACGGCGCCTCGCCATCGAAGTCGCCGGCCACCGTTAGTGCCAGGGCATCCGTGATCTGGTTGTTGAGATCGACGTCGGTGACGAAGTCGCCCGAGAATATCTGCGTGAAGCCGCCCGTGACATCCACTTTGGCCACGACGCCGATGCCCTGATTGGTAAACAGCCCGTCATTGGTGAACTTGCCGCCGCCGAGATCGATGGTCTTGAGGCCGACCATCGAGGCGTCGGCGATATTGTGGAAGCTGTTCGTGCCGCCGCCGAGATCCATGTTGCCGATCACCCGTCCGAGCGTGTCGGCGCTCTTCGAATTCTCCACATGGTCATCGCCCGATGTGCCGGTGATAGCCAGTGGGCTGAAATCGTCCAGAAGCGATTCCAGGATCGCATTCGTCGGCACGACGGGACCGGGCGCCAACAGGAAGGCTTGGAATGCCTGAAATTGCGACGCCTGGATGGTGAAACTCGGCGTTGCCCCCATCGCATAGAGCAGGCTGTGGTTGTTCAGCGTGTTGTCTGCGCCCCCGACAAGCATCGCCGCCACGCCGGTTCCGGCACCGCCGATCGTGTACTGGCCATTCAGGTTGATGGTGATGTTGCCCTTGGCGCCCTTGGCCGTGCTCTCGCCATAGACAGCCACGGAATCCGCACCTTGCGCGAACAGGCTGTCACCCGCCGTCAGATCGACCGCATGGGCATTGCCGTCGCCTGTCGCGCTCTGGCCGAACATCGCATACGAACTTGCGCCCTTGACCCAGACTTGGCTGTCCGTGCTAGCGGCCGACGCCGCAGCGTCGCCGATACCACCTTGCGAGCCGGCCGCCGACTGGCCCATGGCCAGCGAATCCATGCCGCCGGCGCCACCGCCACCGCCCACCGCCTGGGCAACGACGCCGTGTCCACGGTCGCCATCGGTCTCAATGGCGCCGGACTGGATGATGGTTACCTTGCCGCCGGTGCCCTTGGTGCCACCAGGCGTGTTGAAGCCGATGGCGTTTGGCCCGCCGCCGTCGTCGTCGGCGCCAAAGCGGCCGAAACCGGCACCACCGATGCCGCCGCCGCCACCGACCGACTGCGCGATGATGGCGATGGAATCCTTGCCCGTCGTCGTGATCGTGCCGGTGCGGATGACGGTAACATCGCCGCCATCGCCGCCATTGCCGCCGAGACCGCCAATGGCCAACGCATTCGAGCTCTTGCCCTTGGCGTCGCCGCCATAGCCGCCACCGCCGCCGACCGATTGCGCGACCACGCCATGCGCGCGCTCGCCATGGGTGATGAT